>CAMWJQ010000005.1 GCA_947174615.1 uncultured Lachnospiraceae bacterium | reverse complement strand
GGTACGACAAATATGAGTATCATCGTCTCTGCGGCGGGCAGCGGTATGTCATCCATGATGAGTGTCATGGCAAGTACAGAAGTTGATATGAGTGGTGATAATATTGAGGACTTAAAAGAAGCTGCGAGAAAGGTTGAAGCAATCATGCTTGATACGCCGGGGGTAATCAAAACCTCTAGCAATCTCACCTCAGATGCGACACAGGCAAAAATACAGATTGATCCCTTGAAATGTATGAATGCAGGTCTTACTGCAGTGCAGGTGGCAGGTGAGATGTACAATGCCAGCAGTGGTGTTGAGGTGATGGATATGACAATAGGCACCAAGGAGTATACAGTGCGTATGGAGTATCCTGAAGACAGTTTTGTGGATATGAATCAGCTCCTGAATCTTGAGATTGCCACGCCGACAGGCGGCATGGTTACAGTGAGAGATATTGCAAAGGCTGTTTATTCTGATGTTCCCAATACGCTTGTACGTGAGGACGGCAAATATCAGGTAGCGATCATGGCATACACGACAGAAGCTGCAAAATTTACAGCGCAGCAGGCAATCATCGCGGCAGTGGACACTGCGGAGAAAAACGGTGAGTTCCCAGCGGGTGTAGGGCAGACACAGAGCATGATGAACGAGATGATTATGGAGGAATTCACTGCGATTGGAAAGGCAATCATCACGGCGGTTTTCCTGATTTTCCTTGTCATGGCAATGCAGTTTGAGTCTCCTGTTTTCTCACTGATGGTTATGCTGAGTATTCCGTTTAGCTTGATTGGATCTTTCTTTCTGCTGTTTATATCGGGTTCAACTTTGAATATGACTTCTTTGATGGGTGTGCTGATGCTGGTAGGTATCGTGGTGAACAATGGTATCTTGTATGTCGATACAACCAACCAGCTGAAAGAAACGATGTCTTTGAATGATGCGCTGATGGAAAGCGGCAGGCTGCGTCTAAGACCGATTCTGATGACAACACTGACAACGATTTTGTCGATGCTGCCAATGATATTTACGAATAATGAAAACGCGGCAATGATGAAGGGGATGTCTTTGATCATCATTGGCGGTCTGATCACATCGACTTTATTGATTCTCTTACTGCTGCCCAGCTTTTATCTGTTGATGAGCAAGCAGGGCAGAAAAGAGGCGAAGGAGAGACGGCGGCAAAAGCGTCTGAAACGGCGGGCAGCAAAAAAGAAATAAAGAATTTTTAAAGCGTGCTTGAGAAAAATCTCAAACACGCTTTTTAGTGTGCCAGCATATCTTCGATAAAGATGCCATAGCCTTTTGTGCTGTCCTGCACCAGCACATGGGTGACAGCACCGACAAACCTGCCGTTTTGTATGATGGGTGCACCGCTCATTCCCTGAACGATTCCTCCTGTCAGCGACAAGAGTTCCGAGTCCGTGACTTCCAATGAAATCTGACGGTTTACGGCATCCTTTCCCGGCGTCAGTTTCGTCAGCTCAATGTCATAGTATTTGGCTTCACCGTTGATCGTGCACAGGATTTGCGCTGGACCAGTGGATACTTCCTGTTTTAATGCAATGGGCAGCGGGGGACTGTTCAATGTATATTCATTTAACAGTTCTGCATTTGCCATGCCATAAATGCCCTGAATGGTATTGTCTACAATTACGCCAGAGACCTGATCGGGTTTGTATTCGATCACGCCTGTCAGTTCACCCGGATTGCCGCGCTCACCGCGCTTGACGGCTACAATCTCTGTATGGTATAGAAGACCGCTGCCCAGCTTTAGCAGCTCTCCAGTATCCATATCATTGATGCCGTGCCCTAGTGCGCCAAAACGGTTCTGACCATCAATGTAGGTCATTGTGCCGATGCCCTGCGCGCTGTCCCGAAGCCATGCGCCCATTTTGTAGACGTTATTTTCGTCTGGTTCCGGCTTGATTTTCACCTGAATCAGTTCGTCTTTTCTGGAAACCTGAAAAATGATTTCTTCCCCATTTCCGTTTTCAACATAGGTTCGAATCTGCTTTTTGTCATTGATTGCCACACCGTCCATTGCCGTCAGATAATCCCCGGATTGCAGCTTGTATTCAGAAGGGGCGTGCTTGTCACCTCCTGTGCCTTCGAAGCTGCCAGTATCTACCACCAGCACCCCCTGCGTTTTCACGTAGATGCCGATGGGGCGCCCTACCGGTGTCAGCATCGTGTTCTCGATGACCTGTATGTCCACATCCTTGAGTGGCACCAAACCGAATAGCTTTAGCCGCATTTGATAGGAGCTCGTAGTTTCACCGGCTACGATCGTCAGCGGCTGGTTGAGTGCCAGTACCGTCTCAGAGTCCGTACTCAGAATTCCGGATGCTGGAACGCGCAGATTGATTTCTTCGCTTGTCCCAGCCTTGATACTAATTGTACTAGGTACACTGCTCTGGTAATATGCGTAGGTTGCCCAGCAGAACAGCCCGATTGCAAATCCCAGAAGAACATATAAAAATAAAAGATATCGCTGTCTGATTTTTTCTGTTTTCATCCATTCACTACCTTACTTCGCGCTATTGTACGAACGTAGTATATGGAATTTTTGATAAAATAAACGTGTTTCTTTTTTCATAAAATTTTTAAAATGATGTATGTACTTGTTAATTGACAGCGGCTTCTGTATAATAAAATTATTGAAGGAACAGTTATAGGGATTTGTCTGCAAAGACAGCAATACAGCACATGAAGGATCGACAGTATACACAGGCGCTTGAAAATGATGTTGGTGAAATACTGCTTGTCTGAATCAATAATGACAAGCAGTATCTGAATAAGCCACATAGTTGTATGATCGAAAAAAATGACAAGAGAGGAGTAAGAGAAATGGACAAAAAAAATTTCAGCAGACCATTAGATCTAAAGCAGGTGACTGTCACAGATGCATTCTGGCACCGAGAGCAGGAGTTAGTGCGCAAGGAAGTGATTCCGTACCAGTGGGAGGCATTGAATGACCGAATCCCTGACGCAGCGCCGAGCTACTGTATGCATAATTTCCGCGCCGCAGGACGCATGATGCAGGAGAAGCGAAAAAAGGGCAGTACATATGTGGCGCCTGCTTATACATTTCGTGGATTTGAGGCATTGCCGGAGGACCCGGAAAATCCAGAGCCTGACAAATTTTATGGTTTCGTATTTCAGGACAGTGATTTCAGCAAGTGGATTGAGGCAGTCGGCTATTCTCTTACCCAGCATCCGGATGCGCAGCTTGAGCAGACCGCGGATGAGGCGATTGACATTGTGTGTGCAGCACAACTTGAGAATGGATATTTGGACACATATTATATTATCAATGGTATGGACAGGGCATTTACGAATCTCAAAGATCATCATGAGCTGTATTGTCTGGGACATCTGATCGAAGGCGCTGTTGCTTACTATCAGGCGACAGGAAAAGATAAGCTTCTGAATGCGGCACGCAGGTACGCTGATTATGTAGTGTCATATTTTGGACCACAAAAAGACCAATGTAAAGGATATCCCGGACATGAGATTGCCGAGATGGCGCTGGTTCGTCTTTACGAGGTGACAGGAGATAACAGCTATCTGGAACTCAGCCGATTTTTCCTGAATCAGCGCGGTACAAAACCTTATTATTTTGATGAAGAGGAACAAAAACGCGCAGTGCTGGAAGGCAGAGAGATACATCTGCCGAAGTTTGATGAAGCGGAACGATATGCGTACTATCAGGCACACAAGCCGGTTCGTGAGCAGACGGAAGCGGTGGGACATGCCGTCCGGGCAGTATATTTGTATTCAGGTATGGCAGATGTGGCACGTCTGACAGCAGATGATGCTATGTATGCAGCTTGTCAGCGGCTTTGGGATAATATTGTGAGAGAGAAGCTCTATGTGACAGGCGGTATTGGCGGCACAAGTCATGGGGAATCCTTCTCTTTTCCGTTTGACTTGCCAAACGATACTATCTACTCAGAGACCTGTGCGGCGATTGGATTAGCATTTTTTGCAAGGCGGATGCTTGAGATTAAGGCAGAAAGCCGATATGCGGATGTCTGTGAGTTATCACTATATAATACAGTTCTGAGCGGAATGGCGCTGGATGGTAAGAGTTTCTTTTATGTGAATCCATTGGAGGTGGTGCCTGAGGCATGTCACAAAGATTTTCATAAGAGCCATGTTAAGCCTGTTCGTCAGAAGTGGTTTGGCTGCGCTTGCTGCCCTCCTAATATTGCACGCATCGTTAGTTCCGTTGCCTCTTATGCCTATACAGAACAAAAGGATACACTTTGGTTTCATTTGTATATGGGCAGTGTATTGACAAAAATGGTTGACGGGCAGGAGCTGAATTTGTGTGTAGAAACAAATATGCCGTGGAACGGTCATGTGTCTGTCAAGATGCACGCACAGGCGCCAATTCACTGCACCTTGGCAATGCGCATTCCCAGCTGGAGTGTCAATGGGAGTGCGGCGGTGATTTGCGGCGGTGTATCTGCTGGTGTTTCGTGGGAAACAGGCGGTGAACAACTCTATGTTGTACAAGGGAGCCTGAAAGAAGTATCTGTACAGGATGGTTATCTGTATCTGAGTGGATCATGGCAGGATGGCGATTGTATTTCACTGGACTTTGCGATGGAAGTATATATGGTGACAGCGGATGAACGTGTGCGTGAGGATCTCGGAAAGGCGGCATTTATAAGGGGACCTGTTGTGTATTGTATGGAGGAGGCAGACAACGGCAGAGACTTACATCTATGCAAGGCAGATGTGGCGCGGATCGGAGCAGATTGTCAAAATGTTGCGGTAGAAATGACAGAGGAGCTGGGGCATCCGATGGCGGTGTTGAAAGTACCGGGAAAACGGCGTTTGGTGTCACCGCCTGAGAAAAATACACTGTATAGGAAATATGAGCCAGCGCAGTATGAAGATGTGACATTGAGGCTGATTCCGTACTATACATGGTGTAATCGTGGTGAGGGTGAAATGAGTGTATGGATACAATGTGATTAAAAAATGGGCTGTCGTGCGTGACAGCCCTATTTTCTATGTATATGGGCAACCAAATGAAAAAAACTGGCAGGCTTGTTTGTCAAATCTGTTCATCAATGATTGACACGCCGATTTTGGATGTCTTGAGAATGTCATTGACCATATTTTTACAATACGCGGAGAGCTCTGTGCCAAATGCTGCATTGGCGCCAAATAATTCATTGAAAGCAGATTTATAATCGCTGGTCGTCATATCGACGGTGCTATCAAGCGTCATTTGCTTATTGTCACTGTCAAAGTTCAAGCCGACCTTAGCAAGTTTGTCCTTGTTCTCAAGGCATAGCTCGTAATATTGTTTTACTGAGCCGCTTTTTTCCGGGCTGATTCGCAGGATGATGTTGGTCGAGCTGGCGAGGAAGTTCAGGGAGTCATGAATAGATTCCTGAACAATCGCATCGGAAACATTGCCTGATTGGACAAAAGCGTTGCATTTTTCTAAGGTTAATATGGATGACGATGCAAGGGTTGCGTAGGAAGCATATGCAAGATCCAAATCCTCATACTTTGTTGTGGTGCTGGTGTTGTGTGTCACAGTGCTGTAAACTGCGTTCCCGGCAGTATCATCCAGATTGCGCATAATTTTATCGGCTTTGTTGATGAATGAATCATGACCGATCAAAAGGGTGTCAATATTTTTATCCTTGGCTTTCTCGAATGTTTTGCTGTTCAGGGTGTATCGTCCATTTACCTTTTCGACACCAATCTTTTTTAAGTCCTTCTCATTGTCAGTGAACAGCTTTTCCAGTTTTGTAATCTGCTTCTGAATGTCTTTGTTTGTGACGGACTCAGCACTTTCATTCATGTCATTGTAAGATTTCAGGAAATCCGTTAGCTGTGTTTCCAACATATCCTTCGAAATGCCTCCCGAAGTGTAGCGTTTTAACTTTTGCAGCTTTTTCCGGAAAGATTCAGACTTATCCTGCAGCTTTTCAACGCTTGTGTCCGTTTCTGTTACCTTCTTGACGCGATGTGTTGTATAGGAATAATTGTTATTTGATATTTTGTTGATAAGGTCTATCGGTGTATATTGAATTGCCATAAAAATCCCCTCCAAATCAGTATATAAATATTATCGGCAGATTGTCGTTAAAGTTATAGGGCTACAGACAACTTTACAGCTTTTTTTGCAGCACGCACTTCCATAAACATAGATTGTCTCCATGTCTTCCTGCCGCAGATAATCCGTGTAATGCTGTTCATCAATTTGTCTTAACGCCTCGGCACATGCCGCGTTACAGGCGCCATTTTCAGCATATTTGAGTTCGATGGCACAGCCAATCCTGTCTTCCGGCACCAGCAGCAGGAGATCGCAGCAGCCAATCCCTGATTTTGCGCATCCTTTCGGACAGTGACATTGTACCACGACTGAATCTTGTCGCGGTAAATCTGGAGAATTTCCCTGTTGGGAATCCTTAATTCGTACAGGCTGCTGTCAGACGATACTGGCGGTTTAGCCGTTTTTGTCAAATATCCAGTGGCGTAGAGGATGCTTCTGGTTTTCTTGTTCTGTCAGAAAGCAGTTTCTGACAATAGTTCAGCAAATCCCAAGGACAATAGATTTCCAGTTTGCCAAAGTGGTATCCGTCATACCATTCTTTGAAAGCATCATAAAATTTATCAAGTTCAGGAATTCGCAAATCCGGTTACACATACACGGGAGAAGCCATAAAGCCAGTCCTCAACGTATATGACAAAACCACCCTCTTAACAGAAAAGACCGATTACACAATCACATACAAGAATAACATCAAAGTCGGCACCGCCACAGTCATTGTAAATGGCAAGGGCAATTATTCTGGCAGGGAAACAGCCAGTTTTGACATTCTTCCAATAGACATCGGAAGTCAGGAGGTTCATGCAATGGACTTTTATGTAAAAACAGGCAAAAAGGCACAAAAACCAGCTCCTGAACTTTACTATATGGGTATCAAATTAAAAAATAATAAAGACTTTACCATATCTTACAGCAATGATGCAAACATATATTCACAACCCGGAGAATACAGTGCAGTCGTATCTGGCAAAGGCAATTACACCGGAACCAGAACAATAAAGCTTACAGCAGTTGAAAAGATTGTGAAGCCAAAACCTGTCAGTATCGCAAAAGCCACCTTTAATGGTTTTCAAAAGACATTTGTCTATACAGGAACGGCGTGCAGACAGGAGTGTATCATAACGGTAAATACTTCCGAGGGTTCAAAGCAGCTAGTGGAAGGTGTGGACTATACTGTAAAATACACAAACAACATCAAAGCAGGCACAGCAGTCGTCACCTATTATGGCAGAGCTGGTTTTACAGGAAAAGTAAAGAAAACTTATAAGATTCTTCCATATAATATACTGGAGGATTCTAATACAAAGATCAAATATGACAATTATTTTGAATGTGTCTATGCCAAGGGCGGCAGCAAGCCAAAACCCGTTATTACATTTGATGGTAATGCTTTGAAGGAAGGGATAGACTATACACTCAGCTATAAGAACAATAAGGCAGTATCAGGCAGCCAGACACCGTGTGTGGTTGTAAATGGGAAGAGATGCTTCAAAGGAAAAATTCCGATTTATTTTACGATTACAACACAGGAGTTGTCACGAATGATGCTTGTCTCAGGAGACAGAGTTTACAAGCCGAAGAGTGGAATCTATCAGATTACGCCAAAGCTGATGGACTTGGATGGCAAGCTGCTTTCTGCTGGGAAAGATTTCGATAAGAAAAGCATTACTTATGTGTATGAGAATGATGTGCTTCTTGAGAATGGCGTGTCTAAGCCGGCGGGCAGTGCAGTGGAGAGTACAGATGTCATACCTGCGGACACACAGATTCGAATTACGCTCGATTGCGGAACAGGCGGTAATTATAAAGGAACCTTTTCAGGCATTTACCGGATTGTGAAAGCTGATATTAAGTCTGCAAAAGCGACCATACCGAAACAAATTTATACAGGAAAAGAAGTTGTTTTGGATAAATCACAGATTACAGTCAAGTGTTCAGGCGTTATCTTAAAACCAGATGAGTTTGAAGTTGTACGGTATGATAATAATGTTAAGAAAGGAAAGGCTTCTGTGACACTTAGAGGAACAGGAAACTATGGAGGGATTAAGACAGTAAAATTCGATATCGGCACAAAGGGATTTTTATGGTGGTGGAGAAAATAGGATAAAATATGCCGGAGCAGTATTCATTAAAAATGCTGCTCTGGTTTTTTTCTGGTCAGGTCAGCGCAGGGACAGTAGCTCTTCTCATAATCATCTTAAAAAACTACTTTTCATTTTACAATCTTTGTGGTAAAATGGGCGTTGGTTTATGGATTTAGAAAGGATGGCAGACAAATGACAGCGTTTCAGGAATGGTACTTAGATTTTACGAATTTATTTTATAAGTGTTTTATCAAAGAGGACCGCTATAAACTTTTGGTGAGCGGTGTCGGCGTGACGATCAAAGTATCACTGCTGGCAGTATTGATTGGTATTTTGATTGGACTGTTGATTGCGATGTGCAATCTCTCGAAAAGAAAGCCGGTTAAATTCATAGGAAGGCTGTATACAGATGTGATACGAGGCACCCCCTCTGTCACACAGTTAATGATTATTTATTTTGTGATTTTTGCTACGGTGGACCTGGACAAATGGATTATTGCAGCGATTGCTTTTGGCGTCAATTCCGGCGCTTATGTGTCGGAGATTATCCGTGCCGGCATTCTGTCCGTGGACCATGGGCAGACAGAAGCCGGCAGATCATTGGGGCTGAATGCGTTTCAGACAATGACGCGAATCGTTATTCCGCAGGCGGTCAAAAATATATTTCCGGCGCTGTGCAATGAGTTTATCGTGCTGATCAAGGAGACTGCGATTGTCGGTTATGTGGGGCTGATGGATATTCAGAAGGCGGGAGATTTTATCAAGAGTGCCACATTTGTAGCGTTTATGCCGCTGATCGGAACGGCAGTGATTTATTACGTACTTATTAAGATTCTGACACTGCTGCTCCACAGAATAGAGAAGATGCTGAGAAAATCCGATATCCGTTAGGAGGTTTGATATGATAAAAGTAAAGAATTTACATAAAAAATTTGGAGACCTGAGCGTTCTAAATGGGATTGATGAGCATATTGCTCCGGGGGAAGTCGTGGTCGTGATTGGACCGTCCGGCTCCGGTAAGAGTACATTCCTTAGATGTCTCAATCTGCTGGAAGATGTGACAGAGGGTGAGATTTATGTCGATGATCAGATGATTAACGCACCGAAGGTAAATATTAATGAAGTTCGGCAGAAAATGGGTATGGTGTTCCAACAGTTTAATCTGTTTCCGCATCTGACAATCATGGAGAACATCACACTGGCACCAGTTCTTTTGAAGAAAATGACAAAGGAGCAGGCTGAAAAGATAGGGCTGGAACTCTTAAAGCGCGTCAATCTGGGAGAGAAGGCGCAGGCGTACCCGGCGCAGTTGTCCGGCGGGCAGAAACAGCGCGTTGCCATAGCGAGGGCGCTTGCCATGAGTCCTGAGATTATGCTGTTTGACGAGCCGACCTCGGCGCTTGACCCCGAAATGGTGGGAGAGGTGCTCGATGTGATGAAGGATCTTGCCAAATCTGGTATGACCATGGTAATTGTCACACATGAGATGGGATTTGCAAGAGAGGTTGCATCGAGGGTGCTCTTTGTCGATCAGGGTGTGATTATGGAGAGCGGTACGCCCGAGGAGGTTTTTAACCATCCCCAAAATGAGCGGACAAAACTTTTTCTGAGTAAAGTTTTATAATGTTCTAAGACTGTGTTATTACGCCATTTGGCATAATATAGAATATTTTTCAAAAATTAGAGGAGGATTCAGTATGAAAAAAGCAACAAAAGCGGCAGCGCTTGCGCTCACTGTAGTAATGATGGCAGTGTCACTGACTGCGTGTGGTAAGAGCGCAGAGCCCAGTGAGGTAAAAGACACAACGGCAGGCACACAAAATGAGAATGCGGATACAGCAGGAGAACCAGAGGAGGCAGACACGGAGAATGCAGCACCGGCAACAGGCGGCACACTGACTTTTGGAACAAATGCGGAATTTCCGCCGTTTGAGTATGTGGCAAGCAGTGGTGTGATCGATCAGTATGACGGTATTGATATGGCGATTGCCAAGAAAATCGCTGAGGCGAACGGTATGACAGCAGCAGTCGAGAATATGGAGTTTGATTCTCTGTTATTAGCTTTGCAGAATGGTCAGATTGACGCGGCAATCGCTGGTATGACTGTGACGGAAGACAGAAAGGAAGAGGCGGATTTCTCTACGCCGTATTACACAGCGACACAGGTGATGATCGTGAAAGAGGACTCCGACATTGCATCCGCGGCAGATCTGGCGGACAAGAAGATTTGTGTCATTCAGGGCTACACGGGAGAAATCTGTGTGAAAGATATGGGTTATCCATATGAGGCATTCAAAAAGGGAACCGATGCCGTCATGGAACTGGCAAATGGAAAGTGTGATGTCGTTGTGCTTGACTCTGCGACAGCACAGAAGTATGTAAATGATAACGAGGGACTCAAAATTGTGGAGGATGCCTCTGCATTTGAGTCTGAGGAGTACGCAATCGCAGTAAAAAAAGGAAATGCGGAACTGCTAGACAAGATTAATGCAGCGATTGATACGATGCTTGCAGACGGCACGATTGCCGAGCTGGGGGTGCAGTACATAGAGGCGATTTCTGCGGAATAGTACAAGGTTTATCCATTTTAAAAGACACGTTTTAGGACGTGTCTTTTATCGTCTTAAGCATCGTCTTAATCACAAAATTTTTAGTAGCATTTATAGCAAGGATATGGTACACTACAAAGTGATGCGTAAAGTTATTTTATGACGGGTACTACAAGCCCAATCTATATAGTACATGAGGAGGACTGGCGTTGGACAGAAATACCACAAGGGAAAATATTATAGAATTAAAGCATATCAGCCGCACCTTTGACGACGGCTTTCGTGTGGTGGACGATTTTAATTTGACAGTACAAAGAGGTGAGTTTGTTACGTTTTTGGGACCTTCAGGCTGTGGAAAGACCACGACGCTGCGCATGATAGCGGGCTTCGACAAGCCGACAGAGGGCGAATTACTGTTAAACGGTGAGGATATCCGTGATCTGCCGCCAAATAAGCGTCCCATTAACACTGTTTTTCAGCGCTATGCATTATTTCCGCATTTAAATGTATTTGAAAATGTTGCCTTCGGACTGAAATTAAAAAAGCTTCCCAAGACAGATATTATCAAGAAGGTCAAGAAAGCATTGGAGATGGTAGATCTTGAGGATTTTGAAGACAGGGGAATACAGACATTGTCTGGCGGACAGCAGCAGCGTATTGCCATCGCAAGGGCGATTGTGAATGAGCCGGAAATCCTGCTGCTTGACGAGCCGCTGGGAGCGCTGGATTTAAAAATGCGCAAAGAGATGCAGCTGGAGTTAAAAGGGATGCATGAGAAACTTGGCATCACCTTCATCTATGTGACGCATGACCAAGAGGAAGCGCTGACGATGTCCGACAAAATTGTCGTGATGTCTGAGGGAAAGATTCAGCAGATTGGTACGCCGGAAGATATTTACAATGAACCTAAAAATGCTTTTGTTGCTGACTTTATCGGAGAGAGCAATATTTTTAGCGGGATTATGACAGGAAAGTGCAAAGTGCGGTTCTGCGGTGCAGAATTTGAATGTGTGGACGATGTCGAGCATGGTACGATGATTGACGCAGTAGTTAGACCAGAAGATGTGACGATTACAGCACCAGAACAAGGAATTATCAGAGGGGTTGTGACTTCGGTGATCTTTAAGGGCGTGCATTATGAGATTACGGTGAAGTCCGGCAAGAATGAAATCGTGGTGCAGTCTACCCGGAAGGCGGAGCTGAGTGCCGCAGTGGGTTTGTATATCGAGCCGGAGGGGATTCATATTATGCTGGCAGAAAATACCATAAACCGCATTGAGTCTGGGGTGGACAAGGAGTACAGGCTGAACTTTTTAGGCGGAATGCTGGATTGTGACATTTCGTCGCTGATAGCGGGGGCGTCGTTTAACACCGATGGCGTGCTTGTCGATGCGCATGGCGATGTGATCGAGCCTGACCGCATTAAAGTGATGGTGTCTGTGAAACCGGATGATATCACGATGAGCGATGACAAGGAGGCGGGGATTCTCCGGGGACACATTATCAACCTGATTTATAAGGGCGATCACTATAGTTATGTTGTGCGGACAGAGGAGGATGAAGACTTTATTGTGTCGGATGAGTACCTTTGGAATATGGATGATTATGTGAGTTTGCTGATACCGAAGGAGAAGTTTCATTATACTTTGAAAAAGTAGCGTATGAGACTGCTAGACGATGTTGGAGGAGAGTGCCAAATGAATAAATTTCGATTTCAGAGATCCCAGCTTTGCATACCATATGGTCTTTTTCTGGTGTGCTTTGTACTGGCGCCTCTGGTGGTTATTATATACTATGCATTTACAAATGGAGAAGGAAAGTTTACATTTGAAAATCTGACGGGCTTTTTTTCCAGTCCGAACACAATCGGTACGCTTGTTTACAGCCTTGGCATTGCGGTGTCAACTACTTGCACCTGCTTGTTGCTGGCATATCCGATTGCGTATATTTTGGCGCGCAGCAAGATGAAACATAAATCAGTAGTTCTCATGGTTTTTGTGATGCCAATGTGGATTAATTTTACTCTTAGAATCACAGCGCTCAAGGAAATATTGACAGTGATTGAGGGAAATCTTGCATACCACCCTTTTTTGAATACGCTGATTGGCATGACATATGATTTTTTGCCCTTTATGATTCTGCCGATCTACACGACGCTGTTAAAGCTGGACAACAGCCTGCTGGAAGCGGCGGCAGACCTTGGTGCGGACGCCGTCCAGACATTTTTGAAGGTGACGTTTCCACTGTCTGTTCCGGGGATTATCAGCGGGATTGTGATGGTGTTTCTGCCGTCGATGACAAACTATGTTGTGTTGGATATGCTCTATAACAGCACGTATATCATGGGAAGCTTGATCGGTGCATATTTCAGCGCTTATGACTGGCATAATGGCTCGATGATTGCATTGATTCTGTTGGTTATTATATTGTTGTTTACATTATTTACAAACCGTTATGCGGATGAAGATGCAGGAAACAGCAGAGGAGGTGTACTTGGCTCATGAAAAAGGTATTTGGCAGGGCATTTCTTGCACTGATGATTCTCTTATTGTATCTGCCAATCTTTGTGCTGGCAGTATACAGCTTTACGGATTCTGCGAATATTGGGGCGATCCATGGTTTTACTTTGAAAAATTATAAGACGCTGTTCACAAAACCTGATTTGCAGGCAATGATTGCAGGGACACTGCTTCTTGCGATTGGGTCGGCGTTTGTCTCAACCGTGCTTGGCACGCTCGGTGCCGTGGGTGTCTTTTATTCTAGGCGCTTGGGAAATACTATAGTGGGGGCATTGAATCAGGTTCCCGTCGTCAATGCGGAAGTTGTGACTGCATTTTCATTGTGTATTTTGCTGATTGGGGTATGCGGCGTAGATAAGAGCAGCTTTATCTCGCTGCTGATTGGTCATGTGGTGCTGGAGGCGCCTTTTGTGTATTTGTCTGTTGTGCCCAAATTAAAGCAGATGGACAACAGTTTATATGAGGCGGCGCTGGATTTGGGTGCGTCTCCGGCAATGGCGCTGAGGCGTGTGGTGCTGCCGCAGATTTTTCCGGGAATTGTCTCTGGTTTTGCGCTGGCGGTGACACTTTCATTGGATGATTATTTTATCACAAGCTATACAAAGCCTGCGACATTTGATACTATCAGCACTTATGTGGTGAATGCGACAAGAGGTTCCCAAACAGAGATTAAAACAGCGTTGTGGGCACTTTCTACAATTATATTTGTAGTGGTTGTGCTGATGGTGTTTATGATGAATATGACGGGAAACAGGAGTGACAAAAACGGTAAGAGGGCAGGAGCAGGGAATGAGAAAGAGTAAGATAATGCATCAGTTTGCTGGTATGGGGATGCTTGTATTGTGTGGGTTATTGGGGCAGACAGTATCAGCGCAGGAGGAACCGATTGTACTGCGCGTGTGCAGTTGGGAGGAGTATATTGATCTTGGCGAGTGGGATGCAGATGAAGCAATAGAGCTTGACAATGGCACGGTGATTTTTGGAGAGAAACCACTGTATAAGGATTTCGAGGATTGGTATCGGGAGACTTACGGCAAAACGGTACGGGTAGAATATTCCTGCTTTGGCACAAACGAGGATTTGTATAATCAGTTGAATATGGGAGATTCGTATGATTTAGTGTGCCCGTCGGAGTATATGATTATGAAGCTGATCGCAGAGGACAGGTTGATTCCCTATTCAGACAATTTTTTTGACAAACAAAATGCCAATAATTATTACATTCAAAATGTCTCGCCATATATACAAAAAACGTTGGAATCTAATGAGATTCAGGGTGAGGCGTGGAGCAAGTATGCCGCAGGCTACATGTGGGGAATTACAGGGGTATTGTACAATCCAGCGCTTGTGACAGAGGAGGAGGCTTCCACATGGGAAATCTTTGGCAATCCGAAGTTTAACAGGCAGATCACATTGAAGGATAATGTGCGCGATTCCTATTTTGCAGCGCTTGGTATTTTGAAGAAAGATGAGCTGACAGACGAGGCATTTATCCAGTCGGCAGACTATTCAGAGCGGCTTGCAGATGTGATGAATGACGTGCGCCCGGAAACCATCACGCAGGCACAGGAGCTGTTGAATCAGCTGATGGATAATGTATATTCTCTTGAGACAGACAGCGGAAAAGCAGATATGATCACAGGTAAGATTGTGGCAAATTACCAGTGGTCGGGCGATGCGGTATATGCAATGGATCAGGCTGATCAAGATGATTTTGAGCTGCGGTTTGCTGTACCCAAAGAGAGTACGAATCTGTGGTTTGATGGATGGGTGATGCTCAAAAACGGCATTCGTGAGGATGCAGACCGACAGCATGCGGCGGAGGCTTTTGTCAATTTTTTATCAAGGACGGACAGTGCTGTCAGAAATATGTACTATATCGGTTACACTTCATCGATAGCCGGAAATGCGCAGGATGATACTGTTTATGAATATTTGAAATGGTGTTACGGCGCTGACGGTGAAGAGGAGGAGCTGATGGAGTATCCAGTGGGATATTTCTTTAGCGGGGAGAAAAACGATGAGCGCTATATCCTGCAATCGTCTGCCGACCAGATGGGCAGGCAGCTATACAGCCAGCATCCGCCTCTGGATGTCATGGATAGAACAGCGATTATGCGGTATTTTGATGCAGATGCGAACAAGGCGATTAATCAGATGTGGATCAATGTCAGATGTTTTGACATTGATGATGTGCCGATGGGCGTTTGGATGGCGCTGCTTGCAGCGCTGCTTTTCATCATATCCATAGGATTTAGAAAAAGTAGAAGGAGATAGTGAAAATGTCAACGATAGATCAAAGTAAAATCAGAAATTTCTGCATTGTGGCACACATTGATCACGGAAAATCCACGCTTGCAGACAGAATCATAGAAAAAACAGGACTTTTGACCAGCCGTGAGATGCAGGACCAGATTCTCGACAACATGGATTTGGAGCGTGAGCGGGGTATTACGATCAAGGCGCAGACTGTCCGCACCGTATATAAGGCGCAGGATGGAAATGAGTATATTTTGAATCTGATCGACACGCCAGGGCATGTGGACTTTAATTATGAGGTAAGCCGCGCGCTGGCGGCCTGTGACGGAGCAATCCTTGTCGTGGACGCGGCACAGGGGATTGAGGCGCAGACGCTGGCAAATGTGTATCTCGCGCTGGATCATGATCTGGATGTATTTCCAGTTATCAATAAGATTGACCTGCCGAGTGCACGTCCTGACTGGGTAAAAAATGAGATAGAGGATGTCATTGGGATTGAGGCGCAGGATGCCCCGCTGATCTCCGCCAAAAACGGTGTGGGGATAGAGGACGTGCTTGAGGCGATTATCGCCAAAATACCGGCGCCCAAGGGCAGTGCGGGCAATCCATTACAGGCGCTCATTTTTGATTCGGTGTATGATTCCTATAAGGGAGTCATTGTATTTTGCCGTATCATGGAGGGGCGTGTTTCCAAGGGGACAAAAATCAAAATGATGGCGACAGGCGCGTCTGCCGATGTGGTGGAGGTGGGATATTTCGGTGCGGGACAGTTCATTCCCTGTGAAGAACTCTCAGCCGGGATGGTGGGGTATCTGACCGCATCGATCAAAAATGTAAAGGATACAGCGGTCGGAGATACTGTTACAGATGCGGAGAATCCCTGTGCGGAGCCTCTTCCGGGCTACAAGAAAGTGCTCTCTATGGTATATTGCGGACTTTATCCCGCAGATGGCGCAAAGTATCCTGATCTGAGGGATGCACTGGAAAAGCTGCAGTTAAATGATGCCTCTCTGTTCTATGAGCCGGAGACTTCGATCGCACTGGGGTTTGGTTTCCGATGCGGTTTTTTAGGGCTGCTGCATCTTGAAATCATACAGGAACGTCTCGAGCGCGAGTACAATCTTGACCTTGTGACGACGGCGCCGGGCGTTGTCTATAAGGTGTATAAGACAAACGGCGACGTCGTAGAGCTGACCAATCCTTCGAATCTGCCGGACCCATCAGAGATTGACTATATGGAGGAGCCGATTGTCACGGCAGAAATCATGGTCACGACGGAATTTATCGGTTCTATCATGGAGCTCTGCCAAGAGCGGCGCGGGCGTTATCTCGGTATGGAGTATGTGGAGGAAACGAGGGCATTGCTGCGGTATGAACTTCCGCTAAACGAGATAATTTACGACTTTTTTGATGCGCTCAAATCGCGCTCGAGAGGATATGCTTCGTTTGACTATGATATCAAAGGCTATGAGCAGTCTGAGCTTGTCAAGCTGGATATCCTCATCAACAAGGAGGAGGTTGATGCGTTGTCTTTTATTGTACACAAGCAGTCTGCTTATGACAGAGGCAGACGGATGTGTGAGAAGCTCAAGGATGAGATTCCTCGGCATTTGTTCGAGATTCCTATACAGGCGGCAGTGGGCGGCAAGGTCATTGCGCGCGAGACTGTGAAGGCGATGCGCAAAGATGTTTTGGCAAAGTGCTATGGCGGAGACATCACGCGCAAGAAGAAACTCCTCGAAAAGCAGAAGGAAGGTAAGAAGCGTATGCGGCAGGTCGGGAATGTCGAAATCCCGCAGAAGGCGTTTATGTCAGTGCTCAAGCTGGATGATTCGAAGTAGTTATAAGGCAGTCACAAAATCATTGAGGGCAGGTTGGGTAGTCTTAGAAGAAGGAGTGTATATGCAATGCGTTCTATGGGGGTGTACATTCATATTCCTTTTTGTGTTCGAAAATGCGTCTATTGTGATTTCCTCTCAGGACCGGCGACAAGACAGCGGCAGCAGGCGTATTTGGAGGCGCTGCTGAGAGAGATTGTGTGGGAGTCCGGACATTATACGGATTATATTGTAAAGACAATATTTATTGGCGGCGGCACACCATCCATTTTAGAGGCTGAGGAGATTGCAAAAATCTTAGATTGTCTGAGAGCGCATTATCAGATTGATGCAGATGTCGAAATCACATTGGAGATGAATCCGGGAACTGCAGACCAAGAGAAGCTTCTGAAATTAAAAAGAGCCGGAATAAACAGGTTGAGCATCGGTTTGCAGTCTGCGGATAATGATGAGCTGAAACTGCTCGGACGCATTCATACGTATGAAGATTTTCTGCGGACATATTATCAGGCAAGGGAGGATGGTGTATCCAATATCAACATTGATCTGATATCGGCTCTGCCGGGGCAGCATCTGGATCGCTGGGTTCGGACGCTTGAAAAGGTTGTGGCATTACAGCCGGAGCATATCTCAGCATACAGTCTGATTATAGAAGAAGGGACACAATTGCATGATAATCGAGATGCATGGGCACCTGTTCCTGAAGAGGAAGAGGACAGGCTGATGTATCAGGAGACAAAGCGGATACTGGCAGATCATGGCTATCGCCGCTATGAGATTTCAAACTATGCAAAGCCCGGTTATGAGTGCAGGCATAATCGCATTTATTGGCAGCGGGGAGTCTGGCATACAGCAGACTTTGTTGGTTTTGGACTTGGTGCGAACTCCACCGTAGGAGACAGGCGATGGGAAAATACCAAAAATATGGAACGGTATCTTTCGGTATTTCAGGAACGCAATGTGGGGCTGTATGACAGTCGGCTGGCGGAGAACAGAAGTGTCGGAGAAAGTGTGAAGGAGGATGCGATCAGACTTTTTGACATGGAACAGATGGCAGAATTTATGTTTCTGGGGCTGCGCATGATGGAAGGTGTCTCGAAGCGGGAATTTACTGCCAGCTTTGAGGAGGATATGGATGAAATATATGGGGATGCGCTGCAAAAGTGGATTCAGATGGGATTGATGGCGCAGGATGGCGATACAGTCATGCTGACAGATGCGGGAATTGATGTCAGCAATACGGTGTTGTCGAGTTTTGTATAGTGTTTTTTCTATAAAAATGTTCCTAAGAAAGGCAAGGTGTAAGGATGGAAGAAAAAAAGGGCATGATTTTGTATTATGTACAGGATGAAAAGAAGAAGATCCAAATGGAAGTAATTGGCATGAGTATGTCGATCGGGACGAAACCGTTAAAGCCGTCAGATCTCAATACACAGATTGGAAAACTGGCTGGTTTGAAGAACATTACACCGCTGGATTGGACACAGACCGAGAAACCGCCTGCGATCTTTTGTATGCCGGAGATTATTATCTTTTCAGGGATTCCGAATAAAAGCTTGGATGAATTTTTGCTTTCGTATAAAAATGTCGGGATTCCGCCAATAAACCTCAAGGCAGTCACGACACCCAAAAATATTAACTGGACGCTGTATCAGCTCATCAAGGAGCTTTCTTCTGAGAGAGCAAAGATCGAAGGAACAGCCAAGAGATTGTCGGAAGCGAAAAAAGAGAGGGAATAAAATGCAGATTGATCAGTTTAAACACGAGGACAACTGGCAGGATATCAAGGATGCTGCCATGAATACCATCAATAAGACAACAGGAAAGTATCCGGACGCTGTCTGGAAGCGGAAATTGATCCTGTCAGAACATTCTCCAATCAGACGCATGAAATTTTACTGGCGCTGGAAGGATTTAAAATCTTGGGTAAGTGTACATATGGTACGGCATAAAATAGGCATTGAGCACTGGGTATCCACACAGCGCAGTGACCGAACAGGCATCAATCGGGATGAACTGCCACAGGGCGCACTGGTCAACCATGCGTGCGAGGCGGACGCGCAGGCGTTGATCAATATCAGCCGCAAGCGTCTGTGCAGCTGCGCAAGCCCTGAGACGCGTGAGGCGTGGCAGATGGTTAAAGAAGAGGTGGCAAAGACGGAGCCGGAGCTTGCAAGCTGTATGGTGAGGGAGTGTATTTACCGCGGATTCTGCCCGGAAATGTTCTCATGCGGTTATGATAAGACGGAAGCGTTTCAGAAGGAACTGAATGCTTATCGGGAGGGTATTAACGGATAAAAAATATTTAAATACGGAAATCACTGTATTCACGCAAAATCCATTGTGTAAAATGATAAAATGCTGTATGGTAGTTTTATCAGGAAATTGACATGAAATAAAAGACATTTTCAGTGTAATAGGATTATGCAGCCTGTAATATTACAGAAGGAGTAAATGGTTATATATTTCATGGAGAAAGGAGGATCATATGACAAACACAATGGTGTGGCTGGCAGCTATGATTGTGCTCATTATTATCGAGATTGTAACGGTGGGACTGACTACCATCTGGTTTGCAATCGGTGCATTGGTTGCAATTATCGTCTCGATGCTGGGAGGCGGTATCCTGCTTCAGATGACAGTATTTCTGCTGGTATCACTCGGAATGCTGATATTCACAAGACCCTTGGCGATACGATACATAAATAATACGCGCACAAGGACAAATTACGAGGGAATCATCGGAAAGGTCGTGAGAATCACACAGGATGTTGACAATATTGCGGGACAGGGCAGCGCAGTAGTAAACGGTCAGGAATGGACGGTGCGCGCCGATGAGGATCAGAACAAAATTACGGCAGGAAGCCTTGCAAAGGTTGTTGACATCAAAGGGGTGAGACTGATTGTAGAGAAGTATGAAGATGGCTGAAAAATGCTTGTAATGTATGAGGAGGTTTTCGTATGATAGAGATTTTATTGGTTATATTATTTATTATGATAGTGCTTATGGCAGCAAATGTACGTATCGTTCCGCAGGCGTATGCATATGTCATAGAACGGCTTGGCGGATATGATACGACGTGGGGTGTAGGGCTGCATTTCAAGATTCCTTTTCTTGACAGAGTTGCCAAGAAGGTCAATTTGAAGGAGCAGGTTGTAGATTTTCCGCCTCAGCCCGTGATCACAAAGGACAATGTAACAATGCAGATTGATACCGTTGTTTTTTTCCAGATCACAGACCCGAAGATGTATGCATATGGCGTAGATAACCCGATTATGGCAATTGAAAAACTGACTGCGACAACACTTCGAAATATCATCGGCGAGATGGAGCTTGACCAGACCCTTACGTCCAGGGAAACAATTAATACAAGTATGCGCTCCGCGCTGGATGTTGCCACAGACCCGTGGGGCATCAAGGTAAACCGTGTCGAGTTAAAGAATATTATCCCGCCTGAGGCGATTCGAAATGCAATGGAGAAGCAGATGAAGGCAGAGCGTGAGCGCCGTGAAGCGATTCTTCGCGCGGAGGGTGAGAAAAAATCGACAATTCTTGTGGCAGAAGGTCAGAAAGAATCTGCAATTCTTGAAGCGGAGGCAGAAAAGCAGGCTGCAATTCTTCGCGCGGAAGCTGAAAAAGAGAAGAGAATCCGCGAGGCGGAAGGTCAGGCAGAGGCAATCCGTGTTGTGCAGATGGCAAATGCGGAGGGTATTAAATTCCTGAAGGAAGCAGGTGCTGACGAAGCGGTACTGACGATCAAAAAACTTGAGGCATTTGAGAAAGCTGCAAACGGCAATGCGACAAAGATCATCATTCCCTCGGAAATTCAAGGAGTAGCAGGGCTTACGAAATCTGTTGGGGAAATCCTGAAATAACATAATTTCTGCTTTTCGTGGCTGGAACGATTGGCTCAGAAGCACTGAATTTGAAACAAATAACAGGAGGAACAATACACATGACTAGGATCTTGGTACTAGAGGACAGTAAGGACTGCTTAGATGCGATTACTGCGATGCTGGAAAAAGTATCTGACAGGGTGTGCGCTGTTCCTGTGAATAGCCTAAAACAGGCAAGGGCTGCGCTTGAGAAAGAAGCGCAGCCCTTTCAGGCTTTTTTACTGGACATTAATCTTGATCCGAATGACAAAGAGGATATCTCAGGAATAACTTTTGCGCGGGAAATCCGCATGAGGCGGGAGTATGCGTTCACGCCCATTGTGATGATTACCTCACTGGCAAATATGGAACTCACAGCGTACAGGGAACTGCACTGTTATCAGTATCTCATAAAGCCATATAACGAACAGGATATTGAGAGGCTCGCCGGAAAGCTGTTGTTTTTGTCCCAGCAGGGGGAGACGCGGGACGCGTTTGTGGTGGTCAAGAAGGACAGCATCAATTACAAGATCTTCTGCAAGGATATCGTGTGTGTGAAGGCAGTCCCGCGTGGAGTCCAGCTGATACTCTTAAAAGAAGAAATGAAGATTCCATATCTTTCCATCAAACAACTGCTTGAAAGACTGCCAAAAGAGAAATTTTTGCAGGTACATCGCATGTGTGTTGTGAATTTGGACTATATTGATTATGTAGATGCTGTGAATGGCTTTATTCGCATGAAAAACGGAGAGCAGGTGGAAATTGGTATTACGTACAAAGGTGACATTAAGAAAAGACTGTGTGTGTAATTCCTTCACAGGGTCAGGAATTGAGATCGGTACTTTTGGGAAAGATATTAGTGGGGAAAAGTAAAAGGAGTACACAACAATGGCTGAGCTTGGCAGAAAATTTTTGTATCGAATCTTTTGCGTGGTTGCGCTGATCATTACATTATATCTGCTGGTTGACCTGTATCTGAGTCACACGCTGGATATCAAGGTGATGGTACTGTTTGGCATTGTCTTTTCGGTGATTATATTCGGCTTTTTTGACTGGGCACAGAACTATGCGGCGCTGCGGAGACAGGAGCAGGAGTTGAAAATTTACAAGCTGTACATAAAGCCGATGGAAGAGCTGACAAAAGATATCAGGGCGCGGCAGCATGAGTTTGACAATCATATGAATGCGATTCTGAATATGCATGTGACAATCGACAACTATGACGAGCTTGTCAAGGCGCAGTCGGCGTACTGCAAGGATATTTATGGGGATAAATCCCGGTGTAATCCGGCACTACTGCGCATATCGGACAAGATACTGGCAGGATTTCTTTACAGTAAGATTATCAGTGCGCCTGCCTTTATCGATATTGACATACAGGTGCTGAGTCAGGAAATAGTGACGCCTGTGTCGGAACATGCGCTTGTCGAAATCATTGGGACGCTGACGGACAATGCATTTGAGGCGGCGACACCACAGAAAAACAAGGTAGAGATGGTGCTCGATGCCAGAAATGACAAGCTGATTTTTATGATTAAAAATCAAGTGACAAATCTGACTATGAGTGAAATTTCCCACTTTTTCGAAAAAGGCTTTACGACAAAAAACAATCGCGGGGATAGAGGACTAGGACTGTATCAGGCAAACCAGATTGCGAAGCGCCACAAGGGTGAGATTATGGTGGAGCTGCTAGAGCAGGCGGAGGGGCAGGAGATTTGTTTTGGGGTGAAAATTTAAGAATGATAACTGCAGTTCCCCAACTATGTTGGGGAAGCTGCATCTTTGGAGTATAATATTTTCAGTATAATTGGTGTTGAGATGGATGATACAATGATTAAAAATATGACAGATGTAAAATACACCGGCGTCAACAGACCAGCCGTCAGTCCCTTCTGTGCTACAATCAGTGCGACCTCACCTCTTGTCATCATGCCGACGCCAATCTTGAGCGAATCAATGCCATCGAATTTGCACAGACGTGCCATCAGACCACAACCTACAATCTTTGAAATTAAACCAACAGCGACAAATGCGATGGAGAATACGAGGATACTCATGTTCACGCTCTCCACGTTGGTCTTTAGTCCGATACTGGCAAAAAAAACCGGACCGAACAGCATATAGGAGTTTGTATCCATTTTCGCGGCAATATACTCAGAATCACGGATCGAGCAGAGGATGATTCCGGCTACATACGCGCCTGTGATATCCGCAATACCAAAATATTTTTCTGCGATATACGCCATCGCAAAGCAGAGCGCAAGTCCCATGATTGGAATACGTCTTGTATGCGGATATTTGTTATCTATGTACTGAAACAGCTTGTAACAGAGAAAACCAATCACAATTGCAAACACAAAAAATAAAACTGTATTGACAAGTACTGTCATAGGTTTAGATTCAGGGCTCTTAAAGCCAATTACAAATGTCAGTACGATAATGCCAATAATATCGTCGATAATTGCTGCACTTAATATGGTTGTGCCGACCTTACCCTTTAACTTACCCATTTCTTTTAGAGATTCGACAGTGATACTCACAGAAGTCGCCGTGAGGATGGTACCGACAAAAACTGCCTTGTAAAATTCCTCAGACCCCCAGGGTGCAGCACCGTAAAATGCCATGTAGAGCAAAGCGCCACAGACCAGCGGAAAAAAGACACCCGCACAGGCAATCAGCGCTGCAATTGGTCCTGTTTTCATCAAATCCTTTAAGTCCGTCTCAAGTCCAGCCGAAAACATTAGCAATACCACACCAACCTCGGCAAGCTGTACCAGAAAGTCTGATTGTTCCACCCAGCCCAAAAGGCTTGGTCCGATCAAAAGTCCTGCAATGATTTCACCCACCACCTGTGGCGCCTTGCATTTTCTGGCAGCGATTCCACAGATTTTTGCGGCAACAAGAATGATTGCCAGATTCTTAAACATGAAATACGATTCCATTTTATTTCCCCCTCTTTCGTAATGTAATCATCATCGTATTTGCTGTATCGTCTACATTATAGCTTGTTGTTCAGGCAAAATCAATATGCAAATTGAATGAGCAGTGTAGTTGTTAAAAGCGAAAAAGAATTGACTTCACAATCAAATAATACTATAATAG
>CAMWJQ010000004.1 GCA_947174615.1 uncultured Lachnospiraceae bacterium | reverse complement strand
ACTTAAAATGCCTAATAGTTCTGAACAATAAAATTTAGTGTAATCGTATGGTAAATTACTGGAAAGTATGATAAGCTCATATAAATAAAGGAGATACAATAGTAATTATGACTAATACACAAGCAGTATATAAATTATTTATGCTTTTGAAAGATTATAAGAAAGTAATTTCAATGATTATCAGTTGTCTATTGATTTCTACGGGACTGAATTTGTGTATCCCACTGCTGTAGTAGCCCAAAATGATTATAGTAACGGCAATTGCCAGAAGATTGATATGGACGAGTATATTTACCACATAAATACTGAATATGCAGAGTTTTGCTCACGGCTATAAGTGATAAAAAAGGAGGGTTTGAGTGTGAATAATGTCAGTATTTGTATGCGGATTGTAATTTGTGATGATGACATTCTATTTGTGAGACAATTACACGAGGATCTATGCGAATATTTCCAAAAGCTTGAAGTAGGGTGTCCAGAGATTTCCTGCTTTTATGATGGTGAGACACTGCTTATGGATACGGGAATAAAAGATATTGTATTTCTGGACATTGAAATGAATGGTATTGATGGTATTTGTGTTGGCAGCGAATTGAAAAAATTAAATCCAAATAGTATTATTTTTGTTATAACATCTTTTGCAGAGTATCTTGATGATGCAATGCGCTTTCATGTGTTTCGATACTTATCTAAACCACTGGATAAACAGCGTTTGTTTCGAAATTTAAAGGATGCTGTAAATATTTATATGGCATCGACAATTAAAATTGTAATAGAGACAAAAGAAGGTGTGCACATAATTCCGGCGTCAGAAATTATATTTGTAGAGGCACATGGCAGGACTGTAATCGTTCATACAGTTGGCAGTGATTATCAGTCAGTAAATACTATGCAATATTGGGCGGATACCTTACATGAAAAATGTTTTTATCGAACGCATAGAAGTTTTATTGTCAACATGGAGTATGTGAGTGATTTTGATCGTACTTTGGTCAAGTTATGCCATAACAAGTATCAAGCATATCTGACACGCAGAAAATATAATGGTTTTAAGGAAACATATCTTCTTTATCTGGAAAGTACAAGAAAATAAACAATAAATTTATATAGAGGGAAAAATTTGTTTTGAACACATTAACATGCTCTGACATGGAGGAATAGTATGCTCATATATACCATCGTTTATTTTGGGTTATATATCATTGAAGGACTATTTTTTTGGAAGTATTGTACGGTTGTCTTAAAATCATTGGATAAGCTTTATGAGATAGCAGTCACAGAAATTTTTTATATTGCCCTGTTTTTTATTACGGGCACTGAAAATTTTGAGAAGAACATATTCTATTTTGCTTTCATCAATTTTTTGAGTATTTATATTTTGTATCATGTGGCGTGGTATGTCGCGTTACTACATACTGCTATAACGTCTGCAATTATGGCAATAGGAGAATTATTCGTCATCTGTGCTACTGCGCAGATGGTTCCATTCCAGATAAATGAGATATCTTCCAACAGCCTTATGTTGAATGATATTTTAAGCAGGCTGTTATATTTAATTTTCTTGTATATTATTTTGTCTTTTGCACGGAATATTCCTGACAGAAGACAGGAAAATTATAAGGTATTTGTATTGATGCTTATTGTTCCAGTAATATCTATATCAATCGTGCCGCTTTTCGTTTTTATAGTTACTCATGCAATGCTGAAACCAACCTTTGGCTTGATTATTTCCTTGAGCACTGTTTTTTTGACGATATTAAATTTAATTGTGCTTGGTGCCTGTGGATACATTTTAAAAAGAAATAATGAGTTTGCCAGTCTGCAAATGCAAATTCAAAAAGATCAAGAATTAACAGAGTATTACAAAATATTTTTAGAACAGAATGAAAACCGGAATATTTTCATTCATGATATGAAAAAACACCTACAGTCCATACAACTTTTATATAAACAAGGAAACCCTGAAAAAGTAATTACTTATGTTGATAAGATATTGCAGTCTCTTATACCAGAGGACAACTTATGTGTCAGTGATAGGACGCTTCTGAATGCAATTATGAGCCGTTACGGAAGTGAATGTCGCAGAAGGAATATCATGTTTTATACAGATATTCGTAAAAATGCAGTAGGCTTTATGGCGGAAAGTGATTTGACGGCTTTGTTTTGCAATCTTCTTGACAATGCGCTTGAAGCCGCCTCATTACAAAAAGATGTCAATCCATTTATAGAACTAAACGTGGAATACAGGAACAACGGCAATTATGCAGTGATAACAATGGTGAATTCCTGTATAGAAAGCCCTTGTTTGTCTAAAACAGGACAGCTGCTATCCACAAAAAAGGATAGGCACCGACATGGATATGGAATGCGAAGTATAAGGA
The DNA here is from genome assembly GCA_947174615.1 of uncultured Lachnospiraceae bacterium. GTDB lineage: Bacteria > Bacillota > Clostridia > Lachnospirales > Lachnospiraceae > COE1. The sequence goes on along the minus strand of CAMWJQ010000004.1, from coordinate 24,304 downwards.
AGGTTATTAGTACCTATCGGGGAAAAATACAGATGTATTATAATCAAGAAAACAATACGTTTCATACAATTATCATGTTGACAGATACAGATATTGCAAGGGAATGACAAAAAGCTTAGAGCTTTGTCATTCCTTTATTTTTGAACTGCTGACCAAAAATGTTCAAAATCCGTCGTTTCATGCAAAAAGCATTGTAATACGTAAATGGCAGGTTATAATGTCATTATAGTGAAGGACGTTGAAATCTTTTATTAGATATAAAATTAGTTTCATTATTATTTAGGTGACAATATATGAATATAACATATTTGGAGACCAAAAAATGAAAAGGTTAATAAGAACTGAGTTCTTTGTATTATCAAAATCAGTGTTATACAGGCGGCTGTTGGTTATCTGCTTTTTGATTGCGCTAAATTCAGCAGGTCTTGACAAACATTATACCGGAATTGTCCATGTGACAGGATATGAATGGTTCTGTATAGTACAGCTGACAGGAGGAATCGTATTGATACCTATCTGCATTTTTGCGGCTGATTATGTGGCAGGCGCATTTGCAAATCGTACCTGTACAGCCGGTTTGATGTGCGGTTTTACACGGGGAAAAATATTTGGTGCGAAAGTAATCGTATATCTGATCGGATTAATGCCCTTATTTCTGATGAATACTATCATAGGAACATTAAGCAGGACAATACAATTTGGATTTGGTGTAGAACTAAACTCAAGCACCTTGGTTCAGATGTTAAAGGCGTTTACGTATTATGTAATGACGTATCCTGTCATCACTGGTATGTTCTTTTTTTTATGGGCGGTGATAACTCAAAGCCGTGTCGGGACAATTGGATTTGGGTTAGGTACACTTCAGATAATAGGTTCTATAACATCGTATGCAGGCTATAAAATAGGATATATGGAAGATTCAATAGGTAAAAAAATAGGAGAATTTATTTTTCAGTTCAATCCGTTGTATCAGATACACAGTTTGATGAAACCTCAGATTTTTAAGCAGATTCCATTTCTGACGTTTTTCATATCCGCTATTATTTGGGTTGGACTTTTACTATTGATATCAAATCACATTTTTAAAAAACGTGATTTGATATAGAACGGTCAGAAATGGGGGCAATATATGGCGGAGATCATTTTTAAGACAGAAAATGTTATTAAACAGTACAGAAAATTTGATGTATCAACGTTTCGGTATGAAACTTATGATGCATTAAATGATTTTAATATGGAAATACATAAAGGCGATATATATGGGTTTGTAGGGAAAAATGGTGCTGGAAAAACAACATTAATCCGGCTTTTAGCTGGACTTGTTCAACAGACAGACGGAACAGTGGAATTATTTAGCGAAAGTGTATCTGATAAGTTGTATTTACAGCGATATCGTATCAATGGTTTCATTGAGAAACCAGCGTTGAATTCTGCATTGACAGCGCAGGACAATCTTAAAATATGCTGTTTGCAGAGAGGGCTTGAATACACAAACTGTATTAATGAAGTGCTTGAGGAGTCAGGGTTGTCTCAATTTGACATCAAAAATGTAAAAGTTAGAAACTTTTCACTAGGGATGAAACAGCGTCTTGGAATAGCTATGGCATTGCTTGGAAAACCAGAGCTTTTATTTCTTGATGAGCCGCTTAACGGGCTTGACCCGGAAGGTATCAGAGATTTTCGGAAATTGATAAAAAAGCTTCATCAGGAATATGGCACAACAATACTGATTTCCAGCCATCAGTTAAGGGAACTGACACAGGTTGCTACTTGTTATGGTTTTATTCATAAAGGAAAGATGCTAGAACAAATTTCGGCGGAAGATTTGAAACGAAAAATTGATAGTGAGGATTTGGAAGAATATTTTATATCTCTTATTAACAAAAAACAATGAGGATTGAAATGAAACGATTGTTGAAAACAGAATATTTTAAATTATTAAAATCATTTTCTTTTTGGCTTCTTATCGCATTGTCTATTGAGGAGGGCATCCTGTATGGTATAGCGCCTGTGCTCTATGCATCTTCTGTCACAGGATATGATATGTATGTTTTGAGGTTGTCACAAATGAGACTTAATTTGGTTTTGATAGGTGTTTTCGCTGCGTCCTTTCTATGCAGCGAGTTTGTCAATCACACATTTGTATTAAGCTTTTTATGTGGTTTTTCGCGCTGGCAGATATATCTGGCAAAAGTGATTGTCTTTTTTACAGGGGTACTTCCTATAATATTATCACACGTTATAACAGCAACAATTGTGGTAACTGCAGATAAAGGATTCGGTATTCCTTTTGATTATATGTTGCTTGTGGAGATGATATCTAGGATGGTCCGATATCTGTCAGATGTTTTTGCTATGGGAAGTTATCTGTTCTTTACAGCATTTTTTATTAGAAATCCAGTAGGAACATTTGGCATAGGTGTATGCATATCTTATCTATATTTGGTATTATCAACAGGATTTCAAGTTGTGCCATTGTGGATCTATTTGGCAGTATCAATATCAGGTATATCCGTTTTACTGATTGTAACAGCGTTCTATTTTGAAAAGTGCGATTTATTCTAATTTGGTCTTGGCAAGAACCAATTGACAAGCATAAAAATAACCGCTCAACCCTGAGAAAGCTGCGGTTATTTTTCATTATACAACGATTAATTTAAGGGCTAACTGTCTACAGGTGTTGCCTTTTCAAGCTTAACATAGCATAAAACCAAACAGATATCAACTCAAAAATTCATACTGCGACATAAACAGCTTGTAGTACTCCCCTTTGCGGGCGAGCAGTTCCTCGTGTGTACCGGATTCAAGGATAGTTCCTTTATCGACATACATGATGCAGGATGCGTTTTTGATGGTTGAGAGGCGGTGCGCGATGATGAAGGAGGTACGCCCCTCTAACAGTTTATTGAGTCCTTTCTGCAGGAGAATTTCTGTCTCGGTGTCTATGCTGGAGGTTGCCTCATCGAGTATCAGGATTGCCGGGTTTTCGAGCAGTGCACGCGCAAAGCTGATGAGCTGGCGCTGACCTGCCGAGAGACGGCTTCCGCGTTCATTGACTTGTGTCTGGTAGCCGTTTTCCATCTCCATGATAAAGTCATGCGCACATACTGTCTTGGCAGCGGTGATAACTTCCTCGTCTGTTGCGGTCAGATTTCCATAACGGATGTTATCCATAATGGTACCGGAGAAGATAAAGCTGTCCTGCATCATGATTCCCATCTGGCTGCGGAGAGATTTGAGGGTCACATGGGAAATATCCGTGCCGTCGATGAGGATACTGCCAGAGTCCACGTTGTAGAAGCGGCTAATCAGGTTGACAATCGTGGACTTGCCAGCGCCTGTGGGTCCTACGATGGCGTAAGTGTCGCCGGGATTCGCTGTGAAGCTTACTTTATTGAGGATCTGTACATCATTTTCATAGCTAAAACAGACATCCTTAAATACGACCTTGCCGTCGATGGGAGGCATTGCCACAGCGTCTGCGGCATCTTTTACATGGACAGGCTCATCAATTGTCTCAAAGATGCGCTCTAGGTAAGCGATCGCGGTGAGCAGTGAATTGTAAAAGGAGGCAAGCGTGTTAATCGGTTCCCAGAATCTTGAGATATAGGAAGTAAACGCTATCAGAATACCGACCGTCACACCATAAATATCACCGGAAATCCAGCTGATGCCGATGACGTAGATCAGGGCGGTGGTGACAGTGGAGATGGAATCGATACAGGGCCACATGATGAAGTTGTATTTGACAGCGCGCATCCATGCACTGCGGTAACTGTCGCTGAGGTGGTTAAAAATAGATGTATTTTCACGCTCGCGCACAAAGGACTGTGTGACCCGGATCCCATTGATGCTCTCTGCGATGTAGGCAGTGAGGTTTGACTGTTTATTGCTCTGAATCTGCCATGCACGCCGCTGGCGTTTCTTGACAAAGATGATTACACCGACAAGAACAGGCAGTCCGCACAGGCAGATCAGGGTGAGGCGCACATGGAGCAGAAACATAAATATCAAGATAAAAATCAGGTTGCACATGTCTGTGATGGTGTTGATGATACCGTTGGAGAGCAGGTCACTCAGACTGTTTACATAGTTGACCACGCGCACCTGTATCTTACCGTGAGGGCGGTCGTCATAGTAAGAAAACGGCAGTTCCTGCAAGTGACAGAAGATATCGGAGCGAAGCTGGTGCACGATAGTCTGACCAATACGGCTGGTGATGCGTATTTTCAGACGGATGCATACACAGGTGTATAGTACGATTACAAGAGACAGCAGCGTGATGATGACGATTGCCCGGATATTTTTTTCTGGAATATAAGTATCCATGATTTCGCTGATAAACAGGGGAAAGAGCATGGTGAGTGCGGAGGCGGACAGCATCAGAAACAGTGCGAGCGCAAGCTGGCTTCGGTAGGGTTTTACATACTGGAATACGCGCTTTAACTGGTTTAAGTCAAATTTATCCTCCATCACTTCATCAATATCATATTTATTTCGTGCCATGTTTTCCGCCTCCTTTGTGTGTGGTTTGGTTCATCTCGTCGATGTATCGTTCATAGTCGCCATACTGATGTCGAAATACGGTGGCATAATAACCATTCTTTTGAAGAAGGGTGTCATGTGTTCCCTGCTCTATGATTTTACCGTCATTGAGCACCAATATTAAATCGGAATCCTTGATGGATGAAATCCGGTAGGCGACGATAAAGATTGTGCAGGCGTGGTCAATCTTGTTTAGCTGCTGCTGGATATAGCTCTCTGTCTCCATATCGACGGCGGATGTGGTGTCGTCGAGAATCAATATCGAAGGTTGTTTTAAAAGCGCTCTTGCCAGAGAGATGCGCTGTTTCTGACCGCCGGATAGCCCGACACCGCGCTCGCCGACAATCGTGTCATATCCGTCAGGCATCTCGCGGATAAAGCCGTCTGCATCTGCCATCATTGCAGCTTTCTGCACTTCCTCAAAAGGGCAGTCGGGTTTGCTGTATGCGATATTGCCCTCGACGGTATCGGAGAAGAGAAAGACATCCTGCATTGCCATACCGATATTCTGACGGAGGTTATAGAGGTCGAGGTCCTTCACATTTCTGCCGTCCACCAGCACTTCGCCGTCTGCGACATCGTAGAAGCGGCAGATTAGATTCATGATGGTGGATTTGCCGGATCCTGTGGAACCAAGGATACCGACAGTCTGACCGCTCTTTACTTGAAAGCTCACATTGCGGATAATGTCCTCATCATCGGCACTGTAGGAGACATTTCGAAATTCGACATCGCCTTGCAGCTTTTGGCAGGGGACTGCCTGTTTGGGGTGCTTGACTGTGGGCTCCTCGCTGTAGGTGGCATAGATTTTTTCCACAGAGGTGGTAAAGCGCTGGATGTCGTTGATCCGCCAGCCGATCTGGCGCAGTGGGTTCATGAGCATCCACAGATAGCCGTTGATTGTCACATAGTTTCCGAGTGTCATGCGATCCTGAATAACCATGATGCTGCCCACAAGCATCAGGATCACAGTGAGCATATTGGAGAGAAATTCGAATTGCGGCACATACTTTGTCCAGATTTCGGCAGCGGCAAGTTCAGCGTCCCTGTAGCCGTCGTTTTCCTTGTTAAATTTACTGATTTCGTAGTCCTCCTTGGAGAATGCTTTGACGACGCGGTTTCCGCTGACATTCTCCTGTACAAAGGTATTGAGGGAGGAGAACTGCTCTCGGATTTTCTGGAAACAGGGGCGTCCGTTTTTGGTTTGGCTTAGGGTCACAAGCAGCGCAAAAGGCAGCACGACACACATACAGAGCGCTAGTTTCCAACTGACTGTAAAGCTCATGACCAGCGCAAAGAAAAACAGAAAGACATTTTCATACACCTGATAGATCACAAAGGCAATAAAGTGCCGGATCGCATCCATGTCTCCGGTCTGGCGGCTCAACAGATCTCCGGTCCGCTTCTTATTATAGAAGTTAAAGTCCTCCTGCAAGAGTTTTCTGTAGACGGTATCCCGCATCGAGTACAGAACATCCTGGGAGCAGGTTTCAAAGATGACCTGTGACCAGTAGCGCAGCACGCCTCTTAATATGGTAATGAGAATCAGGAGAGCGATGAGTCCCGGCAGCAGACTGTAGTCTCCTGCAGTGATGACATCGTCCACAATCGAGCCGGAGACAATCGGCTTGACAATTGCGAGTACGGAGATGACTGTCACAAGCACAAGCCCCAGCGCCATACTTTTGTTGTGTTTTTTGAGAAAAGAATAGAACCATTTCATAGCAGTCATTGTTAAGTACCTCACTTTTCATTTGTATTGTGATCGTATTGTGATTCGCAGCTATTTAATACAGTATAATTGAAAACAATAGAAAATGTAGTATAAATGAATACAATAATTGTCAATTTCTCTTTTTCTGACAAAATAGCGCTTATAGGAAATATGCGGTCTGAAAAAATAATGAAGATGAAAAGTGTATAAAGATAAAAAATTTGGAAACAATGATTTATATAGATTTCACAAAGCAAAAAAGAGAGTCTCTATAAAATGACGAAAAGTGCCAAAAATTAGCAAAAAGCTTTACTTTGAACATATAGTATACTATAATACGTGAAACGGAAGCTGCAAAGCACGGAGCGTTCCGGTTAATGTACGCTGGTACCAGTCATGGGTGCCTGCGCACAGCGAACATGAAAAATATGTGTAGAAAGGACGTTGATATTATGAGAGAACGCAAAATCAAAATGACACCTGCGGAAGTTCAGAATTTCGTAAACGAGGCATCAAAGTGCGACTTTGATATCGATATTTCCTACAATCACTATACAGTGGATGCCAAATCCATTCTTGGCGTGATGGGACTGGATTTCCGTTCAATCCTGACCTTACAGTATGCGGGCTACAATGACGAATTTGAGAGCTATGTGAGCAGATTTGCCGTTGCGTAAAAAGTACATCAGGATGATTCAATTGACTCTCTCTGGATGATGGGGTAAACTGTCATTTGGGGAGAGTTTTCTTGTATAATAAATTGGTTTAAATATTCGATAGATAAAGGGGATTTGAATGGAACTACGCATATCAGTCCGCCAGCTTGTAGAATTTATACTGCGTGAGGGCAGTATTGACAACAGAAAGTCGAGCGGATCGGACACCGCAATGCAGGAGGGAAGCCGCATTCACAAGATGCTTCAGCGTCGCATGGGCAGTGAATATCACGCTGAGATTGGACTAAAGTATACATGGACAGCAGCAGAGTACGACATAATAATAGAAGGAAGAGCAGATGGAATCATTGATCACAACTGGGGGAAGCATACGCCAGAGACAGCAGCCAAGGACAAGGTTATCATCGATGAGATCAAGGGCACGTACAGGGATTTAAAGCGCATCACGGCGCCGGTGGGCGTTCATCTTGCACAGGCAAAATGCTATGCGTTTATGTATGCGTCGGAGCATCATCTTGATCAGATTGGTGTCCGCATGACGTATTGTCAGATTGAGTCGGAAGAGCTTAAATATTTTCACGAGGATTTTACTTTTGAGGAGCTGCAAAGATGGTTTGAGGACTTGATGCTGGAATATAAAAAGTGGGCAGATTTTCAGTTTACATGGAATACAATCCGCACGGCGTCAATTAAGCAGCTTGCGTTTCCCTTTTCGTACCGCGAGGGGCAAAAGGAGCTTGTCACCTATGTGTATCAAACAATCTATCATCAAAGAAAACTGTTTTTGGAGGCGCCGACAGGTGTCGGGAAGACGATATCAACCGTCTTTCCGGCGGTGAAATCGATGGGAGAGGGCATGACGGAGAAACTTTTTTATCTCACGGCCAAAACCATCACCCGCACCGTGGCACAGGAGTGCTTCGGTCTTTTGCAGCAAAACGGACTGCATCTCAAGACGATTGTTCTGACGGCAAAGGACAAGATCTGCTTTATGAAACAGAAGGAAACAGCACAGGAGGAGGCAGAGTGCAACCCGGAGGCATGTCCCTATGCAGATGGGCACTATGATCGCATCAATGATGCCATGTATGACCTGCTGACGCACGAAGCGCATTTTACGAGGGAAAAAGTGCAGGCGTATGCGGCGAAACATCAGGTATGCCCGTTTGAGTTCAGTCTTGATATGAGCCTTTTTGCGGATGCGGTAATCTGTGATTACAATTATGTGTTTGACCCGCGGGTGTATCTCAAGCGCTTTTTTGCAGATGGACTCGGGAAACGGGATTACGTATTTCTGATTGATGAGACACATAATCTGCTGGACCGTGGCAGGGAGATGTACAGCGCAGCGATGTTCAAGGAGTCCTTTTTAAGTACGAAGCGTCTGATGAAAGAGCTTTCGCCGAAGATTGCAAAAATGCTTGATCAGTGCAACAAGGAGCTGCTTGTGATGAAGCGTCAGTGCGAAAACTATCGCAGGGAGGAGGAGATTGACAGCTTTGTGAGAGCACTGAACCGTCTGTACGCGGCGATTGACGACTTTTTGGATGAGTATGATACATTTCCGAATAAAAAGGAACTGTTGGAGTTCTATTTCGAGGCAGCGCATTTTCTCAATATTTATGAAATCGTAGATGAAAACTATGTAGTGTACAGTCAGCTATTGGACAATGGGGATTTTATGCTGAAACTATTCTGCGTCAATCCGGCGCAGAATCTGCGGCAGTGTATGAAGAAGGGGCGGAGTACGATTTTATTCTCTGCGACGCTGCTGCCGATACAATATTATAAGAAGCTTCTGGGCGGAGAGCCGACAGACTATGAAGTCTATGCAAAGTCAACGTTTGATGAAAACAAAAAGGCGCTTTTGATCGCAAATGATGTCACGAGTAAATACTCCAGACGCAGCAAGGAGGAGTTTCAGCGCATTGCGGCGTATATCTATGAGATGGTGCGTCAGCGCCATGGGAATTATATGGTGTTCTTGCCATCCCATCTTTTTCTTGATCAGGTATATCGCTGTTTTATGGAAATGTACTATGATGCAGACAGTATGGAGTGCATCGTTCAGGAGGACTATATGAGTGAGGCAAAGCGGGAAGAATTTCTGCTTCGGTTTCAGGGAAATGAAAAAAAAGCGAATACAACCGTTTTGATTGGGTTCTGTGTCATGGGCGGTATCTTCTCGGAGGGCATTGACTTGAAGCGTGACAGTCTGATTGGCGCGATCATTGTCGGAACGGGCATTCCGCAGGTGGGATGTGAGCGCGAGCTTTTAAAACAGCATTTTGATGCGCAGGGGGAGAACGGATTTGACTATGCCTATCGGTATCCGGGGATGAATAAGGTGCTTCAGTCGGCAGGGCGTGTGATCCGCACTGCGGAGGATATCGGAGTGGTGGCGCTGCTTGACGAGCGTTTCCTCGAGTCGCAGTACAGGCGGATGTTTCCGCGGGAGTGGAGCCAGTATGAGGTTGTGAGCGTGTCGGGAATCGCAGAGAGAATTGAGCGCTTCTGGAATGAGTGGCTGTAAGGAACTGTTCCTAAGGAATGACAGGAAGAGCATTGAATTGTAAAGTTGGGTATGCTATACTAGAGCGTGTTTGAAACGTATTTTTGGATGTCATGATAAGTTTTAGTTAAAATGGAGGTACATTATGAAGATTGCAGTGGCAGGTATCGGATATGTAGGACTTTCCAATGCCATATTGTTAGCACAGCACAATGAAGTGGTGGCGGTGGATGTCTTTCAGGAAAAGGCAGATTTAATTAACAATAAAAAATCCCCGATCATCGATAAGGAGATTGAAGAGTATCTTGCAGACAAGGAACTGAACCTCACGGCGACAACGGACGGTGAAGCTGCATATCGGGGGGCGGAGTACATTATCATTGCGACGCCGACCAACTATGACCCGGACAAGAACTATTTTGATACGAGTTCCATTGAGGCGGTGATCGAACTTGTCATGAAGGTGAACAAGGATGCGGTGATGATCATCAAATCGACGGTGCCGGTCGGCTATACAAAGTCCGTCAGAAGGCGGTTTGGCATTGACAATATCATTTTTTCACCCGAATTTCTGCGGGAGGGAAGGGCATTGTATGACAATCTTTACCCATCGCGGATTATTGTGGGAGAGCAGTCCGAGCGCGCCAGAGTGTTTGCTGATTTGCTGAAACAGGGCGCGATTAAGCAGGATATCCCGACATTGTTTACAGATACGACAGAGGCGGAGGCGATCAAATTGTTTGCCAACACGTATCTGGCGCTCAGGGTGGCCTATTTCAATGAGCTGGATACCTATGCGGAGATGAGAGGTCTCAACACGAAGCAGATTATCGAGGGTGTCGGACTGGACCCGAGAATCGGGAATCATTATAATAACCCGTCTTTCGGGTATGGCGGGTACTGTCTGCCAAAGGACACAAAGCAGCTTCGGGCAAATTACGAGAATGTTCCGAACAATATCATCTCAGCGATTGTGGATGCAAACCGGACGCGAAAAGATCATATTGCGGACATGATACTGGCAAAAAAGCCGCAGATTGTAGGGGTGTACAGGCTTACGATGAAGACAGACTCCGATAACTTCCGTCAGTCGTCCATACAGGGGATCATGAAACGCATCAAGGCAAAGGGTGTCGAGGTGGTGGTCTATGAGCCGACGCTGAAAGAGAGTCATTTTTTCCGATCCAGAGTGATTCGCGATTTTGCGGCATTTAAGGAAATGTCGGATGTAATTATAGCAAACCGTCTGACGGAGGAGCTAAAGGACGTGGAGGAGAAGATTTATACAAGGGATATCTACGGAAGGGATTAAATTCATCTGTAGAAAAAATATAGTGAATCTGTCAAAAAGTTCGGGATTTTAGTGTGTAAATCCCGGGCTTTTTTTGTTGATACTGCTGTATATTGTGACGAAAATTTCGGGTATTTTCGACAAAGTTTTATCAATGGAAAAATTTGCCTTGCCATTTATGCTGCAAAGTGATATTATGAACTTGTTCATTGGAAACGTTACCGATAACGTTACCGAAATCGTTTCCGGCAATCTGCGGTTCGGTAATGCATCTGTGAACTGGTAAACAATGTGGTATGTAGTGATAAGAAATGAGGTATTTTTATGAAGAAAAAGTTATTAAGTACAGTACTTAGTGCAGCAATGATGGCAGCAATGCTTACAGGATGCGGCGGAAATGATTCAGCACAGACACAGACGCCTGCGGCAGATACCAAGACAGATGACAGTGCAGACAAAGCGGATGACAATGCACAGGCAGACGACGCAGCGGATGACACACAGGCAGCTGCAAGCGCAGCGTCAGGAAGCGGCAAGGTTTATTATTTGAATTTTAAGCCGGAGCAGGCAGGGGACTGGGAGGAACTGGCGGCTACATACACTGCGCAGACCGGTGTGGAGGTTGTAGTGCAGACTGCGGCTTCCGGTACATATGAGTCCACTTTAAAGTCAGAGATGGCAAAGTCCGAAGCGCCTACATTGTTTCAGGTAAACGGACCGGTAGGACTTGCGACATGGAAAGATTACTGCTATGATCTTTCAGGTTCAGAGGTATACGGACAGCTTACAAGCGATGAGTTTGCATTGAAGGATGGCGATGAGGTTAAGGGAATCGCATACGTGGTAGAGACATATGGTCTGATTTACAATGCAGATATTTTAAATGATTATTTTACAAAGGATTATGCAGTTGTGAAGAGCGTGGAGGAAATTAATTCCTTTGACAACCTCAAAGCAGTTGCAGACAGCATTCAGGAGAATGCAGACGATCTTGGGGTAAAGGGTGCATTTACGTCCGCAGGTATGGATTCAAGCTCAGACTGGAGATTCAAGACCCATCTTGCAAACCTTCCGATTTACTATGAGTATCAGGCTGACGGCATCAGCTCGACAGAGGCAATCAAAGGTACTTACCTTGAGAATTACAAGAATGTATGGGATATGTACATCACAGATTCTGTCTGCGCACCGTCCATGTTATCCAGCAAGACCGGTGAGGACGCGACAGCAGATTTCGCGCTTGGCGAGGCTGTGTTTTATCAGAATGGTACTTGGGCATATACGGATCTGAGCGCAAACGGCATGGAAGATGAATCACTTGGTATGCTACCGATTTATATCGGTGCAGACGGTGAGGAGAATCAGGGACTTTGCACAGGCAGTGAGAACTACTGGTGCGTCAACAAGAATGCGTCGGAGGAGGATATTCAGGCGACGCTTGACTTTATGAACTGGTGCGTGACTTCCCATGAGGGATGCGATTCCCTGTCTTATGTAATGGGATTTGTATGTCCGTTCGAGGAGTTTGAGAACTATCCGGCAGCAAATCCGCTGGTAGGAATCGCAAATGATTATGTTTCATCGGGCAAGACTCCGGTTGCATGGACGTTCACAACAATGCCTTCTGAGAATTGGAAGAATGGTGTGGGAAGCGCCCTGTTGGAGTATGCACAGGGAACCGGCGAATGGTCCGCAGTGGAGAGCGCATTTGTCGATGGATGGGCTTCTGAATACGCAGCAGCAAACAACTAATCAATGGATATTAGGTGCAGCCGGAGGCATCTGGCTGCACCTTTTTGTACAAGGCATAGAAAGGATGAGATTATGGATAAAGCGATCAAGAGATATTTTCCAATATTTGCACTGCCAACGCTTCTGGCGTTCACCATCGGTTTTATACTGCCGTTCATATTGGGCGTATATTTATCTTTATGTGAATTTACAACCGTTACAGATGCAAAGTTTGTAGGCTTTAAAAATTACATCAGGATCTGGGGCGATGAAACCTTTATACACTCGCTCTGGTATACAGCGCTGTTTACCATCGTGTCTGTGCTGGCGATCAATATCCTTGCCTTTGCAGTGGCAATGCTGCTGACGAAGGGGATCAAGGGAACCAATGTATTTAGAACCGTATTTTTCATGCCGAATTTAATCGGCGGTATTATTCTTGGTTATATCTGGCAGTTAATCTTAAACGGTATCCTGGCTAACATGGAGCGCACGCTCACGTATAGTTCCGCTTATGGATTCTGGGGGCTTGTCATTCTGATGTGCTGGCAGCAGGTCGGGTATATGATGATTATTTACATCGCAGGAATACAGAATATTCCGGGAGATTTGATTGAGGCGGCAAAAATTGACGGCGCGAACAACACGCAGCTTCTGAGGCATGTGACGCTTCCGATGGTTATGCCCTCCATCACCATCTGTTCCTTCCTGACACTGACAAATTCCTTTAAGCTGTTTGACCAGAACTTAGCGCTCACCGCAGGTGAACCGAGCAGCAAATCAGAAATGCTTGCGCTGAATATTTACAATACATTCTATGGCAGAAACGGATGGGAGGGCGTCGGACAGGCGAAGGCGGTTGTGTTCTTTATATTAGTGGCGCTCATCGCAATTGTACAGCTCAGAGCTACAAGAGATAAGGAGGTGCAGGCATAATGTCAGAAGTGAGAAAAGCAAAACACGGCGGACTGTTGACCGCGATATTTTCAATGATTTCAGTGATCTATGTAATGCCGATCATTATAGTATTCTATAATTCTTTCAAGAAAAAAATTTTTATCAGCAAGAGACCATTTGCACTGCCGGATGGCAAATCTTTTGTGGGAATGGAAAACTACGTCAGCGGTATTGAGAAGATTGAGCTTCCCAAGGCATTTGGCTACTCGCTGTTTATCACAGTGGCGTCTGTGTTTGTGATCATTTTGTGTACTTCGATGTGTGCATGGTACATTACACGCGTGAAAAATAAAGTCACTTCTGCGATGTATATGCTGTTTGCATTCTCAATGATTATACCTTTTCAAATGGTAATGTTTACATTATCCAAAATAGCTGATATACTACACTTAGGGAACCCTGTCGGTATCGTGATTGTGTATCTGGGATTTGGGGCAGGGCTTGCGGTCTTTATGTTCTGTGGATTTGTGAAATCCATTCCGTTAGAGATCGAGGAGGCTGCCATGATCGACGGCTGCACCCCTATTCAGACATACTTCAAAATCGTGTTCCCGGTGATGAAGCCGACGGCGATCTCCGTGGCAATCCTTGAAGCGATGTGGGTGTGGAACGATTATCTGCTTCCTTATCTCGTGCTGGACATCAAGAAATACAAGACCATTCCCATAGCAATTCAGTACCTCAAAGGCGGTTATGGTGCAATTGACATGGGTGCGATGATGGCGATGATTATCTTGGCAATTATCCCAATCATTGTATTTTATATCGCTTGTCAGAAATACATCATTGAAGGTGTTGTAGCGGGTGCTGTAAAAGGGTAAAGTTTTAACATTTTGTGGAGAAAAGGAGATAGTTATGAGAAGAAGTGGCGTATTAATGCCGGTATCCAGCTTACCGTCAAGATTTGGAATAGGCGGATTTTCTAAAGAAGCCTATGACTTTGTGGACTTTTTGGCAGCGTCAGGACAGTCACTGTGGCAGATCTTACCATTGGGACCTACGGGGTATGGAGATTCACCGTACCAGTCTTTTTCAACCTTTGCAGGCAGCCCGTACTATATCAGTCTGGATGCATTGATTGAGGAGGGACTGCTCACGGAGGAGGAGTGCTCGTCGGTCGATTTTGGTAACGATACCAAGCGGGTAGATTACGAAAAGATCTACCACACGAGGTTTGATCTTCTTCGAAAAGCGTTTGAGAGGGCGAATATAAGCGATGATGCGGACTATAGCGCATTTGTCGAAGAGAATCAACAGTGGCTGAAAGATTATGCGATGTATATGGCTGTCAAAGACTCTCTGGGCGGTGTATCGTGGATTGAGTGGAAGGAGGATATCAGACTCAGAAAACCAAAGGCGATGAAGAAGTACGAGAAAGAACTCTCAAAGGATATCGCATTTTATAGCTATCAGCAATATCTTTTCTCTAAACATTGGAGGGCATTAAAGGAATACGCAAACAAAAAGGGGATTCAAATAGTGGGAGATATCCCAATCTATGTGGCATTTGACAGTGCAGATACCTGGGCGAATCCCGAACTGTTTCAGCTTGATAAAAAAAACGTTCCGATCGCGGTCGCAGGCTGTCCGCCGGATGCATTCTCGGCGACAGGGCAGCTCTGGGGGAATCCTTTATATAAGTGGGAGTACCACGAGGAGACGAATTTTGCATGGTGGATGAGAAGGCTTGCACATTGCTTTAGCATTTATGATATTGTGCGTATTGACCATTTTAGGGGATTTGATGAGTACTGGGCAATTCCTTACGGCGACGAGACTGCTGAGCATGGCGAGTGGAAGCCCGGACCGGGCTGCAAGCTCTTTGAGGTGATGAAGAAAACGCTTGGAAATCGTGCGGTGATCGCGGAGGATTTGGGCTTTTTGACGCCCAGTGTGTTAAAACTTGTGAAAAAAACAGGCTATCCCGGAATGAAAATATTGCAGTTTGCCTTTGAATCTGGGGCGGAGAATGAGTATCTTCCGCATAATTATACGAACAATTGTGTTGTGTACACAGGAACGCATGACAATGATACAGTAAATGGCTGGATACCTTCTCTGAGCAGGAAGGACTTGGCTTTTGCGAAGAAATATCTCAATGTCAGGAGAACATCAGAAATCTGCGAGACGCTGATTCGGACAGCGCTTGGATCCGTGGCGGATACGGCAATCATACCGATGCAGGATTATCTGGGACTTGGGGGAGAGGCGAGAATCAATACACCTTCAACGTTAGGCGGAAACTGGGAGTGGCGCATGGAGCAGGATGCGTGTACGGATGCGCTTTCCGAACACATACTGGAGATGACGCAGACTTACGGCAGAATTGTCTGCGGCAGCAAGAAGAAAACGAAATAAAATCATCGATAGGGGTGATGGAAGGTGTTTGAGCCGACAATTAAAGATATAGCCAAACTATGCGGTGTAGGGGTCAGTACTGTTTCGAGGGCGATTAATGATCATCCGGATATCAATCCGGAGACAAAAGAGAAGATCATGGATACTATCAGGGAATACGGGTACATTCCAAACAACAGTGCAAGAAATCTGAAACGGTCGGATGCCAAGGCGATTGCAGTGCTGATCAAGGGAATTGCAAATCCGTTTTTCATCAGTATGATCAAGGTGATCGAGCAGGAGTGCAAGAGAAAGCATTATGCAATGGAACTGTCCCATATCGAGGCGGACGAAGATGAGGTAGATGTGGCGCAGAAGGTCGTCAAGGAAAAACGGCTGCGGGGAATCATCTTTTTGGGCGGTTTGTTTTCCCATTCAGATGAGAAGTTAAAAAAACTCAGCGTACCATTCGTATTCAGTACGGTGGGTTCTATTCCCGAAAATATCAGCAGAAATGTGTATTCTAGTATCAGTGTGGACGACCGCAGGGAAAGTGCGAAGATTGTGGAGTATCTGATCAGTCTGGGGCATACGAGAATTGCAATCCTCGTGGCGGAGGCTGAGGAACAGAGCATTGGTAAACTGCGTTTGGAAGGGTACTGCGATGCCCTGAGAGCACATGGGATTGAACTGAACCCGAAGCTCATCTGTGAGACTAGGGACGAGCTGAGCCATTTCTCCATGGAGAATGGTTATCAGTCCACAAAGAAACTATTGGAGTGCGGCGAATCTTTCACAGCGCTGTACGCAGTGGCGGATGCACTTGCCATCGGCGCCCTGAGGGCGCTGTATGAGGCGGGGCTGCGTGTGCCGGAGGATATCTCGCTGGCGGGGTATGATGGGATTGATATGGCAAACTATACAGTGCCAAGCCTGACGACGATGCGCCAGCCGGTGGAGGAGATGGCAAAGGATACGACGAAACTGCTCTTTGATATTATCGCGGGAAAGACACAGCACCAGCATATTATATACGAGGCGGAACTTAAGATCAAGGAATCGACGAAAAGTTTACATAAGCAGCATACAAAAAATCTCTGACAGATTGTCAGGGATTTTTTGTATTTTATGGTTTTTTTGCAGCAGAAAATGTTATATAATAAAAAAATAATAACTACAGGATGGAAGCGGAGGATTCATCATGAATCATGAAGTGTTGGCTAATAAGGAACATACTTTGTCCAATATTGAACCAATATTGGAGGGAATGCCCGGAGGGCTGTTTATCTACCGTGCGGATGAGAAGGAAGAGCTGCTGTATCTCAACAGCGCTGTGCTGCGGATCTTTGGATGCGAGACAGAGGAGGAGTTCCGCAGTCTTACAGGATGTACCTTTAAGGGGATGGTGCACCCGGAGGATCTCGAGGAGGTTGAGCAGAGCATCCAGATTCAGATTGCAAACAGCATTTATGATTTAGATTACGTAGAGTACCGCATTGTTCAGAAGGATGGTACGATTCGATGGGTAGAGGATTACGGGCATTTTATGCATACGAAGCTGTACGGTGATATATTCTATGTATTTATAGATGATAGTACTGAACGGCTGAAAAACCGTATGAGTGAGCTGGAGAAAATGAACGAGGAGCTGCGCAGTATCTATGCGAGGGAGACGCAGTACCGAAAGGCGATTTTGTATGATGCTATTTCTTTTTTCGAGGTAAACCTGACAAAGGACAAGTTCCTGTCTGCGTATATACAGATGCCGGACGGTCAGCTGAAAGACTTTTTTGAGCATTCGAAAATCCCGCCGTTTGAGAAATACTCGGATTATGTCCGATACTGGATGAAGGATATGGACACAGAGGAGTCAGAGGGGTATGCGAAGTTTATTGATGCGGACCGGCTGATACGGTGTTACAGCAAGGGCGAGCTGGAACAGACATATGACGGGTGGATGACGGATGCAGCCGGAGAGCGGCATCTGTACCACTATGCGTTTCTGCTGGGAAGGAACGAGTATACAGGAGATGTGATCACGATGGCGATCACAAAGGATATGACAGACCAGATCCAGCGGCAGAATCTGCTCAAATCTGCGCTGAATCAGGCACAGACTGCCAATATAGCAAGAACGACATTTCTGCAGAACATGTCGCACGACATACGCACGCCGATCAATGCGATTATCGGATATACAGAACTTGCCCGAAAACATAAGGCGGATCATGGCAGAATTGACAATTATCTGAACCAGATCCGTGTGGCAAGCGAACAGCTGCTTGCGATCGTGAACGAATCATTGGAGGTTACACGCATGGAGTCCGGCAAGGCGTATCTGGTGGAGAGCATCGCGATGATGGGCGATCTGCTGTCGGAGCTGGAGAAGGCTGTCAGCGCACAGGTGGAGGTGAAATCCATTCAATTTTCGATAGACAGGTCACAGGTGCAGCACAATGTCGTGTATATGGATTTTCTCAGAATGAAAGAGATGCTGTTCCAGCTGCTGGACAATGCGGTGAAGTACACGGAGCCGAATGGCAGCGTGAGACTGACTGTCATAGAGAAGGAGATGAAATTGAACCAGTATGCACCGTTTCAATTTATTGTGGAAGACAACGGAAGAGGAATCTCCCATGCTTTCAAGAAAGAGTTGTTCCAGCCCTTCAAGCGGGAGCGGAACACAACGATGAGCGGAATACTGGGGACTGGGCTGGGGCTGAGCGTGGTTAAAAACCTTGTGGACATGATGGAGGGAAGTATTGAAGTGGAGAGTGCGGAGGGCAAGGGAAGCCGGTTTATTGTAAACCTGCTTCTGAAAGTTCACAATCAACTTCCCCAAAACGTACAGAAAAAGTCGGGTTTGACAGATGTGATCCTGAAAGGAAAACGGATACTGTTAGTTGAAGACAACGAGATCAATTGCGAAATTGCACAGGAGCTGCTCACGGATGAGGGATATATTGTTGAGACGGCAAATGATGGCAGTGTCGCCGTGGAGATGGTCAGAAATTCAGAACCGCAGTATTATTCCCTGATCCTGATGGATATCCAGATGCCGATCATGGACGGGCATAAGGCGACAAAGGTAATCCGCAGTCTGGAAAACAAAGAATTGGCGCAGATACCAATTATAGCGCTGTCAGCAAATGCCTTTGCAGAGGATTACAAGAGGTCCATTGAGGCTGGGATGGATGCGCATATCCCTAAACCGATTAAGATCGAAGAGCTTCAGGAAACCATCAGAAATGTTCTGGAGCATTTTCACAAGTGATCAAAGGAGAAAAGTTATGGATTTGAGTGTAATCGTCTCTGCAGTAAATATGCAGAGGTCTATCGCGGCGTGCATTCGAAGTGTCACCAGATGCCCAAGGGATACAATTGAAATGGAATGTATCGTAGTGCATAATAGCAGTACGGATGAGACCGCCGCCATTGTCAATCGGTATTTTGAGCGGGACAGCCGCATCAGGCTGGTCAAGGCACACGGGAACATAGCTGATTTGCGCAGCGCAGGGATGGAGGCGGCGCGGGGAAGCTATATCTTATTTTTGGAGGCATGTGACAGGCTGTGTGAAGATGCATGGGAGCAGATTGAGGCGGCTGTGGAGGAAGAGTATGCGGATTTTATGGCATTTAGCCATATCACGATGAACAGGAAGGGGAAGCTCAAGGCGCATATGCTGCCCATCCGCGAAGTGGTTTCGACGGATGTAAAGGAGGCGAGAAAGCTGATGTATGTGGACGTTGTGCTGGATACCTGCTGTGGTAAGCTGTTTCGCAGCGATATCATCCGGGACAATCATATCACATTTCGGTCTGATGTGCCGGGCTGTACAGATTTTTTCTTTGTCGTGGAGTATTTTGAACATTGTGAGACGGTTATGCTGACCAAGGCGATGATACTCTATTGTATGCCGCAAAGCAGGCGGCAGCTGCAAAATTACAGTATGAGAGAGCGTCTGGGGGTTATCGGTTCTTTGTATCATTTTCATATGGACGCCGTGAGACGCTGCAATGACCAAGCACTGGAGAAGGGTGCGTCTGTGCACTATTTAAAGGTGCTGGCGGCATTGTTTGGGGAGTACGCAGACAGGTACCGCCGCAGCCAAAAGGAACTGGAAGAGAATTATGAAAAGGCGCTGGCGAATGAAGCGGTGCAAAGGATTCTCAGAGAGGTGGACGAGCGCAGGCTTCGTTCTCAAATAAGAAAATATGAGTACCGTCTGTTCAAGGGCGGAAATACCAAAAGATTGAGGAGATATTTTTCATTGAAGGCAGGAGTGCGCGTAAGGCGGAGATTGATACGGACAGCAAAAACGGGTGCGATGGTACTCTGTATGATGCTGTTGGCAGGGGGATGCAGCAGGAAGACAGCAGATACAAATATCGCCTCTGGCATGGAGCTGGTGGAGCAGTATGATTTTCAGGGAGCGATGTCCTGTTTCGAGCAGGCGCTTCTGAATAATGAGGATTCAGAGCTCGCCTACAGGGGACAGGGGATTGCCTGCATGGGGCTTGGCAATTATGCGGATGCGGAGACTGCATTTCTCAAATCGATCGAGAATGCTGGGAGACATCTCACTGCGCTGGAGTATGATACAAACTATTATCTGGCGTCGGCGTATATGAAACAGGGCAAGTATGCGGCTGCGGAGGAAATCTACTCGGCAATCATCGCGCTCAAAAAAAAGGAGAAGGATGCGTATTATCTGCGTGCCTGCGCGCGGCTGCGGCAGAACCAATATGAGGAGGCAGTGACAGACTTTGAGAAGGCGTTCTCTTTTGATTCAGATAATCTTGATTTGCTGACGGACGCTTATGTGGAGATGCAGGCAGCAGGTTTTGGTGAACAGGGACAGACGTATCTGCAGGAATTTATGAGTCAGAAAGAGAAGAAGCTGTCAGAAGGAGAGCGAGGTATTCTGTATTATTATCTTGGGGACTATGAAAATGCGCGAATCTATCTTGATTCGTTTATCAATGGAAAGGACCCAAAGCTCTCTATGATTCTGGGACAGACGTATGAAAAGCTTGACAATATGAGCTATGCGGCGATCGTGTATCAGAGCTATCTGGACACCAATGAACCGAACGCGGCGATTTACAACAGTCTCGGCGTCTGTCTGATGCATCAGGAGAAGTATGAGGAGGCGGTGAAGGCGTTTGAGAGCGGCATTGATCTGGGCGCTTCGGATTATTTGCAGGAATTAAGGTTTAATATAATTGTCGCAAATGAGTATTCCGGGAACTTTGCACAGGCGAAACAGATGATGCAGGAGTACTTGCAGGTATACCCGGACGACGCCTGGGCAAAAAAAGAAAATGAGTTTTTGAAGACACGCTAAGATGCCTAAAAACACTAGATATTGTATTTTGATCAAAACGAACACATGATATTTAGTAGTGTTCGATTGACTTCGATTTTCCTATCTGCTATGATTTATTCATCCATGCTTTGGATTTCAAAGCAAATGAACAGGCGAAGGAGTTATTGAAATGTTTCAGGTTATAAAAAGAGATGGCAGCGAGGCGAAGTTTTGTCTGGGCAAGATCAGCGGGGCGCTTATCAAGGCATTTGAGGCGACGCAGATGCAGTTTGATCAGGATATAATTGATTTGCTTGCGCTGCGGGTGACAGCGGATATACAGAGCAAGATAAAAGACGGCAGCGTCCATGTGGAAGATATTCAGGACAGCGCGGAGAAGGTATTGGAACAGGCTGGTTATACCGATACAGCGAAGGCGTTTATCCTATACAGGAAACAGCGTGAGAAGATGCGCAACATGAAGTCTACGATACTGGACTACAAGGAGGTCGTAGACAGCTATGTGAAGGTGGAGGACTGGCGCGTGAAGGAGAACTCGACAGTCACATACTCCGTGGGAGGACTGATTTTGTCCAACTCGGGCGCAGTCACCGCAAACTACTGGCTCTCTGAAATCTATGACGAGGAGATTGCCAATGCGCACAGAAACGCGGATATCCACATTCATGATCTTTCGATGCTCACGGGGTACTGTGCAGGCTGGTCGCTGAAACAGTTGATTCAGGAGGGGCTTGGAGGTATTACAGGCAAGATTACTTCAGCGCCGGCGAAACATCTGTCTGTACTCTGCAGCCAGATGGTCAATTTTTTGGGGATTATGCAGAATGAATGGGCAGGCGCGCAGGCATTTTCCTCCTTTGACACATACCTTGCACCGTTTGTAAAGGCAGACCATCTCTCTTACAGAGAGGTCAAAAAGTGTATTGAAGCGTTTATTTATGGGGTGAATACGCCGAGCCGCTGGGGGACGCAGGCGCCTTTTAGCAATATCACGCTGGACTGGACGGTGCCAAAGGATCTTGCCAGGATTCCGGCGATCGTGGGCGGTAAGGAAATGGATTTCACTTATGGAGATTGTAAGGCGGAGATGGATATGGTCAACAGAGCATTTATTGAGACCATGATCGAGGGGGATGCCAACGGCAGAGGCTTCCAGTATCCGATTCCGACATATTCTATCACACGTGATTTCGACTGGTCAGACACAGAGAATAACCGTTTGTTATTTGAGATGACTGCAAAGTACGGGACACCGTATTTTTCCAATTATATCAACTCGGACATGGAGCCTTCGGATGTCCGCAGTATGTGCTGCCGGCTTCGTCTGGATCTGCGGGAGCTGCGCAAGAAGACAGGTGGATTCTTTGGCTCGGGGGAGAGCACCGGGAGCGTGGGCGTCGTCACGATCAACATGCCGCGCATCGCATATCTTGCGTCGGATGAGGCGGATTTTTACAGACGGCTTGACAGGCTGATGGATCTTAGTGCACGCTCGCTCAAAATCAAGAGAAATGTCATCTCGAAACTGTTGGAGGAAGGGCTGTATCCCTATACGAAGCGGTACCTTGGCAGGTTTGACAACCACTTTTCGACGATTGGACTGATTGGGATGAATGAGGCAGGGCTCAATGCAAAGTGGCTTCAAAAAGATCTCTCGCATAAGGAGGCGCAGCAGTTTGCAAAAGATGTTCTGAATCATATGCGTGAACGTCTTTCGGATTATCAGGAACAATATGGAGACTTGTATAATCTGGAGGCAACGCCGGCGGAGAGCACGACTTATAGATTGGCAAAACATGATCGGGAGAAATGGAGCGATATTATCACTGCGGGGTATACGGGAGATCAGCCATATTATACAAACTCCTCCCATCTGCCAGTGGATTATACGACGGATATCTTTGATGCGCTGGACATTCAGGATGAACTGCAGACGCTCTATACTTCGGGGACCGTGTTTCACGCGTTTCTGGGCGAGAAGCTTCCAGACTGGAAGGCGGCGGCAAATTTGGTGCGGACGATTGCCGAGCATTATAAGCTGCCGTATTATACCATGTCCCCCACGTATTCGATCTGCCGGGAACATGGATATCTTACAGGAGAACAAAAGGTCTGCCCTAAGTGCGGCAGTGTGACGGAGGTCTACAGCCGCATCACAGGTTATTACAGACCTGTACAGAACTGGAATGACGGCAAGCTGCAGGAGTATCAAAACAGAACAGAGTACCGTATGGGGAATCTGGTCAACAGCATCGTGCCGCGCAGAGAGCAAGGCGAAGAAGCACAGGCAGAGACAATGCGTGCGGAAAAAAATAATACATATTTGTTTACGACAAAGACTTGTCCCAACTGCAGTCTGGCAAAAAAATATCTGCAAAATGTGGACTACACAGTAGTGGATGCGGAGGAAAATATGGATCTTGCAGTCCGTTTTGGCGTCAGACAGGCGCCAACTCTTGTAATTGTTGCTGGACAATCAGAGCAAAAGTATGTTAATGTATCTAATATAAGGAAATATGCAGAGCTTTTAAAAGCAGAGTGATAAAACAATAGGAGCAGGGAACATGATTGATAAACTTATTGAAAAAATTCAAAAGACAGGTGCGCCGATTGTGGTAGGGCTGGACCCGATGATGAAGTTCGTGCCGGATCACATCAAAAAGACAGCGTTTGCACAGAAGGGTGAGACGCTGGAGGGTGCAGCGGAGGCAGTGTGGCTATACAACAAAGAAATCATCGATAAGACTTATGATCTGATTCCGGCAGTCAAGCCGCAGATTGCGATGTATGAGCAGTTTGGAATACCGGGGCTTGTCGCGTTTCAGCGGACAGTGAAATACTGTAAAGAGAAAGGGCTTGTTGTCATCGGAGATATCAAGCGGGGCGATATTGGTTCGACTTCCGCAGCGTATGCGGCAGCGCATCTTGGAAAAGTGCAGGTGGGCAGCAGTCTGTGTGCGGGGTTTGACGAAGATTTTGTGACAGTCAACCCATATTTGGGATCAGATGGGGTGCAGCCTTTTATTGATGTCTGTCGGGAGGAGACCAAGGGAATTTTTGTGCTTGTCAAGACCTCCAATCCGAGCAGCGGTGAGTTTCAGGACCAGATGGTAAGCACTGGAAATACGACAGGAAATGCTGGGGGCATCACATTTTCAGAGCAGGCGTTATATGAGATTGTCGGCATGAAGGTAGCGCAGTGGGGAGACC
>CAMWJQ010000003.1 GCA_947174615.1 uncultured Lachnospiraceae bacterium | reverse complement strand
GTATAGCGCAAAGTGGCATTTTAGAAATATACAATTTTTATATTTTTTAAGGGTACAGTTAGAATAATTTGAAATGCTATTGATTTTTGGGGCTAAATAGGATTTAATATACTATATACGATTCATGAAAACATTCTGGGAAGGGGTAATATAATGGATAATTTAGCAGAAACAAACAGCGTTGAGACAGCAATCATTCCTAAGGGAACTGTCATAAATGGAAATATTACGATTGAAGGCAGACTTGAGATGTACGGGGTGGTTAATGGTGACATTCATTCTGACAGCCGGGTGGACGTGTCCGGAGATATCACAGGAAATATCAAAGCCAATGATTTCTATGCCAAGGATTCCTTTATCACAGGGCAGATTGAGTGTGCGAAGGGAGCGACTGTACGCGAAAATACAATCATCCTTGGCGATATCAAAGCGCAGAATCTGGTGATTGACGGTGCGATCCAGGGCAAGATTGACGTGCGGGAAAATATTACTGTCGGTGAGAAGGCGATCATGGACAGCGACATCAAGGCAAAGACGATTCAGGTGAACAATGGCGCGGCAATAAACGGTCATTGCTCGCTTTGCTATGCAGATACCAATCTGGGAGAGATTTTTCCGGTGACAGAAGAACCCAAAGAGGCAAAAGAGCCAAAGACGCCGCAGGAGCCAAAAGAGCCAAAGACGCCGCAGGAGCCAGAGGAGGACAAGCAGCTCAAAGCGGCTGCAAAGCCGAAGGCAGTCGCAAGACCAAAGGTTGTGAAAAAGGCTGATGCAGAGCAGGCAAACCAGTAAGGGGTATAATATGAATCATCAATTATGGGCGTATTCTAAAAAAGTATATGATGAGAACCATCCAGAGGAGATGCAGGAACTTCTGGATTTTGCAAACATGGTATTCAGCATGAGCTATGGCGGTACAGACTTTTCTTCCCTTTTGCCAAAGGCATATACGCAAAAACGCTGGAACGCAGTGACGCATCACATGATTCAGGAAGGAAGCCGGATTCGCGCGCTGATTGACTGTTATCCGCTTGTCATGAAGCTTGGCAGTAAAGCGGACGAGGCGATAAAGGCAGTCTATGTGGGAACGGTGTCTGTTCACCCTGCAAGCAGGGGAAAGGGATATATGATTGAGCTGATGAAGCGGGTGGAGGAGGACGCAGTGCAGCAGGGCTGTGCGCTCATGCTGCTGGACGGCGACCGGCACAGATATCAGTATTTTGGGTTTGAGCACGCAGGCACAGGGTACAGGTATCAGATAGAGCAGAACAATATCCGGCACTGCTGTGCGCAGATGTATTCCGCAGAATATATGGCATCGCCTGTATATTCCTTTGAGGAGCTTGAAGAAAATAGCCCATATCTGGCGTATTTGTATGGTTTGTATCAGCGCAGCGCAGTGACGGCGCGGACAAAGGAGACATTCCTGCTAAGCCTGCAAAGCTACAATGCGACAGCCTATGCCATACTGAAGGGCGGGGCGCCTGCTGGTTATATCAATCTGTCCGGGGATGAGAAGACGATCTTAGAGATGGAGATTGATGAGTTGCAGGAGCTGCCAAGAGTTTTGTATGATTTAATGATGGGAATGGGCATTGTGCAGCTCAGTGCCAAAATTGGAGCCGATGAGACAGCAAAGCGTAGTCTGTTTGAGAAAATGTATGACAATTGCAGTGTTGTGATGTCCCATCAAATCAAGATTCTTGACTATGAGGCAGTATTGCAGTTCTTATTGAGCTGGAAACGGAAATATAGTACCCTGGAACAGGGCAGTTATGTGATTGGTGTTCAAAAGGAGGGAATAAGCGCCTCCGAAAACTATCTGCTGTCTGTGGCAGAGGAGGAGATCTGTGTGTCGCGCACGGACCGTGCAGCGGATCTGGTATTGGGAGAGCTGGAGCTGGTCAGGACGCTGACGACAAGCTGCTGTCTTAGAGCAGGGCTGCGCAGTCCTGACGGCTGGTTTCCGCTGCCGTTTTATCTTCCGGCTGCAGACACCTTTTAGATCTGTCGGGAGTGGCGCTGCCCAGGCGCCGGCTGGATGCTCAGACGCGCCACTCCTTCGTTTGACAGCGTTTTACTCCATATATTTCCAAGTATACATATTTGAAGTCCTGCATTTTGGGCAGACAACCTTGTATTGCTCAAAGATAAACATTTTGATTTGGTCATCTGGGACATTGGTGGTTACAATACGGCTCTGACCGCATTTGCACAGAAACAGGATTTTGCGGTTGAGACGCACAGACAGGCTTTCTCCCCGCAGGCTGAGCGTCTTTTCGATGTACTTGAGTTGCTCTTCATTATGTACGCCGCATTCTTCAAGAGCCCATTTATATTCGTCGCGGATGATGTGAAGTGCGTCGGATGGTATGGATGCATAGTGATGTTCTAATTTCTGTTCAGTAAACATATTCTTTCCTCTTTTCTTTTCTATAATTTCGTTTATGATTTCTTTTTATATAAAGCCTTATTTCAAGTATAACATAGATTTATAAATTATGGAACATGCAGATGCGCGAAAAGTGCATCTCAAGAAAAAGAATTTGCAGCCAGACATTATTGAAACTATCTAAAAAATCTAAAAATAGGTCAAGAAACTGTAACAATATTTGACAGAAATGCTAAAAATAGACGAAAGGACTACAAATTATGCAAAAAATACGGTACAATTAGAGATAGGACGGATGTTATTCGTGAGACAATAGCAAAATGAGAAAGGATGATAATCACTATGAATAAAAAAAGCAGTTTATTCACAAGCATTATACTTCAATTGTTGGCAATGGCACTGATTCCTTTAGTTGTTTTAGGTATTGTTTGTATTGTGGCAGCCAGTAGCAGTCTCCGGGACGGTCTTCAGGAAGAAGCGCTCGCGCAGATGAAGGCAACCTGTGTGGCAACGAAGGCGGCGTATGATCAGATCAATGATGGGGACTATTATTTAAATGAGCATGAGGAGTTGATGAAAGGGGACTATAACATCACGCAGAATGAACAAGGGATTGATGCGTTCACAGAGGGGATGAACTCCGACATCACGTTGTTTTACGGAGATGTGAGACGTGCGACATCCTTGAAGGACATTTCGACCGGCAGCAGAATCGTCGGGACACAGGCGTCAGCGGAAGTGGCAGGGACAGTGTTAAAAGGTCAGGAATATTCCGCGACCAATCTTGTGATCAATCAGCAGAATTATTATGCGTATTATATGCCATTAAAAAATCCTGACGGAACGATCGTGGGCATGGTCTTTTCAGGTGAGCCGAGCGCGTCGGTGGATGAATATATTACAGCCAAGGTTCTTATGGTGACTGGGGCAGTGGTAGTTGTCCTTCTGATTGCGGTGGTAATCGTGGTCGTGGTAGCGATGCGCATTGTCAAAGCGGTGAATCGGGCACAGGAGGCGATTGAGAATCTTTCGCGGGGCAATTTGGCATATGAGGTGGATGATGTCATTTTAAGGCGCAGGGACGAGATTGGCGACATGGGGCGCAGAGTGAAGGAATGTATCGTCTCACTGCGCGGTATTGTGTGCGGGATACAAGACTCCTCCCAGAATGTGCTTGCTTCTGGGGATCGTTTAGAAGCGGTGGCGAACCGTTCCAGTGAACATGCAAATGAAATAACACGTGCTGTTGATGAAATCTCTCAGGGTGCAGTTTCTCAGGCGGAAGAAATCGAGGGCGCAACGGTCAAGATTAGTGATATGGGTGACATTATAGAGAATATGGTGTCTAATATTGCCAATTTGACGGAGATCTCTGCGGGGATGCAGGAGAGTGGGCAGGAGGCTGACCGGATTATTCGGGAGCTGAGCGACAGCAACGACAAGACGGTGGAGGCAGTTCAGTCTGTGGCAAAGACCGTGGAGGCGACAGATGAGTCTGTGAAGAAAATTTCGGAGGCTGTCGAGATGATCACAAGTGTGGCAGAGCAGACCAATCTGCTCTCGCTCAACGCTTCTATAGAGGCGGCTCGGGCTGGGGAGGCAGGAAAAGGGTTTGCAGTAGTGGCGACGGAGATTCAGAAGCTCTCAGAGGAATCGAACCATTCAGCGCAGCGCATCACGACAATCATCACAGGGCTTGCAGAGGATTCACGCAATTCTATGGAGATGATGTCAGAGGTGAAGAGGATTCTTCAGGAGCAGCAGGAGAAGCTGGATGTGACAAAACGGCAGTTCGGTCATGTGCAGGATGGCATTCTTGCGACGAGGGAGGATACAGTTTGTGTGAATCAACAGGCAAAGGAGTGTGACAACTCGAGAGAAAGCGTGGTCAACATTATCCAGAATCTGTCTGCGATTTCCCAGGAAAATGCGGCGTCTTCACAGGAAACCACCTCCACGATGCAGGAGCTGAACGAAACGATCGGTTCGCTGGCAGTATCTGCACATGAGCTGAGGCAGCTCGCAGTTTCACTGAATGAATCCACACACTTTTTTAACTTATAAGACAGTAGTTTTTGTATAAACTTGTTTAGGAATCAGGAAAATAAGCCGATATATAGAAATATGAGGAACTATTCAGCAGTGTAAAAGGGATTTTTACAACAGAAGTCACAAGGAGGTGGCGTTTTCGATGAATAGAAGGCGAGAGCTTGCCCTGCAGAGAGTATCCCGCATAGGCGGTCTTACTGCGGTGGACAGTTATCAACAGAACGCGAAGCACAAAGGAAGTTCTGCATATGCGCGGACAATCGAGGCAGCGCTTGGAACTTATCTGATGAAGGATCATCAAGTGTATGATCTGCGGGGACAAGATACATACACGAGAAGTTATGGTGATGCTGGATCAGACGCGCAGGAGCAGCTTGCACGGCAGATGAAGGAATATGTGTCCGTGGCGGAGGAGAGCCAGCTTGCGAATGCAAAATCAGACTTGGAGCGCCGGGCTGCAGATCATATTCATATCAAAAAGTTTGAGGAGGCGCTTGCAAAAGACCCCAGCGCGCAATATCAGTTCAGCAGATATCACAAAATAGAGGACGAGACGGATTTTGACTGGCTGGATGCGAACAGATGCTCCGGTTTTCTGCTCTATTCTTACAATAAGAAAGGGATTCACAGCGTACTGGGAGAACAGTATTCTTCAGGGAATTATGGCGGAACCTTTGCGGCAGGTTATTAGAAGACGGTATCAATCATAAAAAGCACGTTCAGCGTGCTTTTTATGATGCAGAGATTTTTATAGTTTGCGTTCCTGCTCCTGCTGGATATCTTCGAATGCGGAGAGCATCGGCTTTTCAGCAGAGTCATGAAATGTGCGGGCAGCATAATTTTTTGTGATCTTAATGACTGTACCGGAGAGTGTCAGCACGCCGATCAGGTTTGGAATCGCCATCAGTCCATTAAAGGTATCCGAGATATCCCACGCGAGATTCAGATTCATGGTAGCGCCAAATACGATAAAGACTACAAACACGACCTTGTAGATAATAGTCGCCTTGGTTCCGAATAAAAATTCCCACGCCTTTGTGCCGTAATAACTCCAGCCAAGTACTGTGGAGAAGGCAAAGAGCAGAATCGCGATCGCAATAAAAGCGCCGCCAAAATTGATCCCGCCAAAGTTAAACACCGTTCCAAACGCCTCGCTCACAAGTGCGGTCTGTTCGTTTGCAGAGAGCATTTCTCCTGTGTGAAGGTCAATGAGACCTGTCGAGAGGATCGAAAACGCAGTGAGTGTACACACGACGATCGTATCCGCAAACACTTCAAAGATGCCCCACATCCCCTGACGCACAGGCTCCACCACATTTGAAGCGGAGTGCACCATCACCGAGGAGCCAAGTCCGGCTTCGTTCGAGAAAACACCGCGCTTGAAGCCCCATGTCACTGCGCTTCTGACTGCCAAGCCGACCGCCGCGCCGCCAACTGACCGAAAGCCAAATGCAAACGTAAAGATAGCGCCAAAGACTTCGCCTGCTTTTCCGATATTGACAATAAATACAATCAGTGCACCAAGTATGTACGCGCACGCCATAAACGGCACAAACTTTTCCGTGAACTGTGCAATGCGCTTGATGCCGCCGACAATCACAAGCCCTGCAAAAAGCATGAGCAGCAAGCCCACAATCAGGGCATAGAGATTGATGCTGGCAGATCCGATCTGGAGTTCACGGTCAAGCGCTTCGATGCGGAACACCGACGTAATGTTGCCGGAGATGGTGTTTACCTGACTCATGTTTCCGATACCGAAGGAGGCGAGGATGCAGAAGATGGAGAACAGCACAGCAAGTACCTTGCCGATTCCCTCACAGCCGCTTTTGGCGCCGAGTCCGTCTCTTAGATAATACATCGCGCCGCCGCACCATTCATCATGGCTGTTTTTGCGGCGGTAATAGATGCCAAGTACGTTTTCTGAGTAGTTTGTCATCATGCCAAAAAATGCGGACAGCCACATCCAGAAGATTGCGCCGGGACCGCCTGCGGCGATTGCTGCAGCCACCCCGGCGATATTGCCGACGCCGATCGTCGCGGCAAGCGCGGTGCACAGCGCTTGGAACTGTGAGATGGATGTCTTTTCTTTGGCGTTGGTGACGCTGCTGCCTTTCTGGAACAAGCCGCCGACGGTTCTTTTGCACACATGGCTGGCGTGCGTGATCTGAAAAAATCTGGTGCGGACCGTCATGTAGATCCCTGTGCCGATGATGAGGATGAGCATTGGAATCCCCCACACCACACCGTTGACGGCGCCATTCATTTTTGCAATCATATCCAACATTTGTAAAACTCCCTTCATAAAACCTTTTTTCAGGCGAGCAGGGAAGGGTTCTTCTCCTGATCGACGCTGTGCATAAAAAAGAGAATATCCTGTTCGGGCTATTCTCTTTATTAATATTTATACAGGAAAAAGTAGAAAAATGCAAGAAAATTCTGAAGGAGTGCCATAAAAGGGAGGATGCCAAGTAATCATTCGACTACTTGGCATATATTATGAAAAAGTTATTATAAGTAAAGTTACCACTCTTGTTGTTAAGGTGTTGTTTTGTATCACCTTATGTTTATAGTATAGAGTGCATTCATGTCTAAATCATGTTGATTTATTGAATATTTTTTCAAAGAATTATGAACGGTTTATGAACATACTTTTCCTATTGTATTGGGTCAAACACGTTCTAGGAGTATTTCTTTCGATACATCAGCGGTGTCATCTGATATTTTTTGTGAAATGCCCGCGTGAAGTAGGACTGGTTGTGAAAGCCGCAGTTTTCCATGATGTCAATGACTTTTAAGTCTGTCTCCGCAAGCTGCTTTGCAGAAAGCTCCAATCGGTAATTTACCAGATAGGCGTTGAAGCTCATACCTGTAAATTCTTTAAAGAGTTTCATAAAGTGACTTTCCGAGAAGCCGCACTGGCTGGCTGCTTTCTGAATCGTGATGTCATGGTCATAAAATTTCTGGACATAGTACAGCGCATTTTTTAAGCGGCTGTAGGACAACTGTAAAGCATTGTGATCGTTGTCGGCGTCCATGCTCTGCGCATTCATATAATGTAATAATAGAAAAAGATTGGATTTGATCATCAGTTCGTGCGTTGTGTAGCTTTCACGGCGGTGTTTTAGCATAGAATGGACACAGGGCGTTATCGTCTGGTTAAAATAGGAGTCTGCCGGATAAAAGCAGTCTAATGTCTTGCTGCCATTTAGAAATGGCAGTACATATTTGTCATAGCACAGATCGCCCTCGGAGCCTTTAAAGAGCAGCGGATGGAACATAATATTAAAGTATTCACCACTGTCTGAACCGCCCTGCTCGATGGAATGCACGGCATGGGGGAGAATCAGCGCCAGATCTCCGGCGCGGAGCATATAAGATTTTCCCCAGACCGTGACCTGCATCCGTCCGCCAGCGCAGTAAATCAGCTCAAAATCATCATGCCAGTGCAGCGGAAAGGAAGGAATCCACTCGGGGATGCGCCCGCGGTAGACACTGTAGGGAAAGGTGATGATGCCGTGTATTTTTGTCTCGTGCAAAGGGGTATTGTTCATTTTGTACCTCATCATAGGATTGTGTCAAAAAAGTAGGATAATATTGCAAGAATTATAGCATACATAAGAGTACAATACAACTATAGACCGTAAATCTTTTCGCTTTTTCGAAAGTATCACGCTTTTTCATAGATACGGTCTTGCAGCCTGCTGCAATCGGGGGCATCATGGTATACTTATGAGTGATTGCAGCAGTGTTCTGAGAAATATAATTTTACACTCAATAACAGAAAGTGCGATCGACAGGGAGGAAAAGAGAATGGAATATGCGGCAATCAGACATTTTGCGGACAAGAGATACTGTTACGCAGTCGAAAAAGGACGTTTCCTGATTCGGCTTGAGACGAAGAAAGGGGATGTGACGCGGGTCGTTCTCCACACACAAGATAAGTATTTGCCGCTGAAAATGATGGATACAAGGCAGGAACAAGGGATGGAACTTGCCTGCTCGGACAATTATATCGACTATTTCGAGTGTTTTGTCACGATGGATCTGGTCTGCCTGCGATATTTTTTTGAGATCGAAGATACAGCAGGCAGGATTACATATTATGGGAATCATGATTTTTATGATACATGTATCACGGATATTGAGAAGATGTATGACTGCCCGCAGAATCTGCGGGAGGAGGAGATGTTTGAACTGCCTGCATGGGCAAAAAATAAGGTCTTGTATCAGATTTTTCCTGCCCGTTTTGCCACAGATCAGCAGGTGCCCGAGGAGGTGTGGTATCAGGCGCCGATCGGACATAAGGCGGACTTGAAGGGATCGCTTCGGGGAATTATCAACCATCTGGATTACCTCAAAAAGCTGGGGGTAGATATCCTCTATATGACGCCGATCTTCAGTTCGACTTCCAGCCATAAATACAATATCGACGATTATTACAAAATAGATCCGTCTTTTGGCAGCAAGGAGGATTTGAAGGAGCTGGTTGACAGGGCGCACCAGCTTGGAATGTACGTGATTCTGGACGGGGTGTTCAATCATACGGCAGTGGATTTTTTCGCCTTTCGCGATCTCATGGAGAAGAAGGAGCGGTCTGCCTATCTGGACTGGTATTATATCAAGGATTTTCCGCTGGTGATGGAGTGGGGCAAAATACCGAATTATAAGACGTTTAGCTACGCTTATCCCATGCCTAAGCTCAATCTCCAAAATAAAGAAACAGCGGATTTTGTGATCGATGTCGCGTCCTATTGGATTCGGGAGTGCGATATTGACGGCTGGCGTCTCGACGTGGCAGACGAAATCAGCCATACCTTCTGGAAGCGTTTCCGTCGGGAGATGAAAGCAGTCAAAAAAGAGGTGCTGCTCATCGGTGAGATCTGGCATTTTGCGGGAGACTTTCTGGAGGGAGACGAGTGGGACAGTGTGATGAATTATCAATTCTCCCGCTCTGTGATGGATTTGGTCGTGACGCAAACGATGCCCGTATCTGCCTTTGTGGGAAATTTGAACTTCATGAAGGGAAATCTGCACACCAATCTGGAAGGATATCTATGGAATTTTATTGATACACACGATACCGAGCGGTTTCTAAACAGCGCGCAGAAGGATCTTAAAAAGCAGATGCTGGCAGCTTCTTTGCAGCTGTTGCTGCCCGGAATGCCGATGATTTATTATGGCGACGAGGTAGGGCTTGAGGGCGGACCGGACCCGGACTGCAGGCGCGGGATGCTCTGGGAGGAGCGCAGACAAAATCTGTCTTTGCTGCAGTATTATCAGGCGTTGATTCGGATTCGGCATACCTATCCGGCGCTGACAGAAGGGACTATTATAGAACAGTACACGGAGGACGACAAGGGAATTTTTTATAGCAAAAGACGCCTTGGAGACCAGCAGATTATCTTGATTTTTCACACGAAAACAGGCGAGGTAAAGCTGCCGGGGCTGGAAGGCAGGCAGAACCTTGTGGAGGGGCAGCCGTTTACGGGAACGCTTGGAGATTATGAGACGGCAGTGCTCGTATAGAGAAAGAAGGAGGCAGGGAAGTCTGATGAAATCATTTACAAAACTCTATATACCGATTGCGCTGGAAACCCTGTGTTACATGCTGGCAGGCATGGTCGATACCGTCATGCTCTCCACAGTGGGGGACAACGCAGTCGGCGCGGTCGGTACGGCAAATACATACATCAATGTGTTTATCATTATGTTTCATGTGGTATCGTCCGGAATGATTGCCGTGATGACACAGTATATCGGAGCAAAGCGCATCGGCGTCGCGTATCAGGCAAGACAGCTGGGCGCTGTGTTTAATGCAGTGCTCGGCTTGGCGCTCTCCGTCTTTTTATTTATCTGTTCCGGGGCGATTCTTGAGATTGTGGGCGTGGCGCCGCTTCTGATGGACTATGCCAAAACGTATCTAAAGATTGTGGGCGGATGCTGTTTTTTAAATGCGTTGATTCCGATTTTTTCCAGTTATCTGAGAGCTTTTGGCTATACGAAGCAGCCGCTGATTGCGACACTTGTGGCAAACGGAGTAAACTTATGTTTGAATGCGGTCTTTTTGTTTGGACTGCACGCGGGTGTGGCAGGCGTGGCTTGGGCGACAGTCCTTTCAAGAATCCTGAATCTGGGGATTGTGATTGTGGCATCGAAACTTCTGGTCAAGGCAAAAGAGGACCCGGAGCGGTTAAAAAACAGGGAGGTTTTTGCCCAGATTATCAAGGTAGGGCTGCCTTCTGCAATGGAGACAGCGCTGTACAATATCGCAATGACGCTGACAATCCGCTTCCTGAACCAGATGGATGCATCTGGATTTAATGTGACGGCAAGAGCATATGCCGCGCAGATTGCCAATTTTTCATACTGTGCAGGCGCAGCGCTGGCACAGGCGAATGCCATCATGACAGGCTGGCGCATCGGCGAGGGGGATTACGAAGCCTGCGACAAGGGAACCAAGAAGGCGGCGTGGATTGGCATTTTTGTCGCAGCAGGGCTGGAGACGGCATTTGTTCTTGGCGCCGATGTGCTGATTCGGATTTTTACGCAGGATGCGGAGATGATTCGGCTGGTGAAAACGCTCCTTGCGATTGATATCGTGCTTGAGGTGGGACGCGTGACCAACCTGGTGTTTGGTCAGGCGCTCAAAACCAGCGGCGATGCGCTGTTTACTACGGTAATCGGTGTGCTGTTTATGTATCTGTGTATGGTGGGCGGCACGTGGTTTTTTGGCATTCATCTGAATCTGCTGGCGGTGGGCGCCTACATCGGGCTTGCGACGGACGAGTGCGTGCGCGCCGTGTTTATGTTCCTGCGCTGGCAGTCGGGCAAATGGCGGACGAAAGGGTTTATCCGCCGGCAGGCAGAGGCATAAGAATCAAGCTGATTTATTTCTTGGAAAATACAATTTGGTGTGTTACAATAAAAGAAAAAATTATACAAGGAGGGAGAATTCGTGCAGAAATGGACACGCGTGTTGTATCAGCCCAATCTTCCGCTGGGAGAGAACGGTGAGAAGGTAACAGCCTGTAAAAGGCATATTGCGCTCTCGAAGGAGGCGGCAAAGGAGGGCATGGTGCTCTTGAAAAACGATGGAGACTTGCTGCCGCTTGCAAAGGGCAGTAAAGTCGCCTTATTTGGCAAAGCAGGTTTTGACTATGTGCGCGGCGGCGGCGGAAGCGGAGAAGTGACTGTTTCCTATGCGAGAAATCTTTATGAGGGCTTGCAGCTCTTAAAGGATAAGGTCAGCGTACATGAGGAGCTTGCGGCGTATTATCGTGACAATGTGAAGGCACAGTACCGGCAGGGGCGTGTACCGGGCATGACAATGGAACCGGAAGTGCCGATGGAGCTGCTAAAGAAGGCAAGAGCATACACAGACACTGCAATTATTACCATCTGCCGTTTTTCCGGCGAGGGATGGGACAGAAAGAGCATTGTGGATACCGAGAACAAAAACCTCTGTATCAGCGAGGATGCGATGGCAAAACAGTCCGCGGAGATTTTTGAGGACGGTGATTTTTGTCTGACCCGTGCAGAGCGGGCGATGGTCGATGCGGTGACAGCGAATTTCTCTAAGGTGATTGTCGTCATGAATGTCGGCGGCATGGTGGATTCCTGCTGGTTTCATGATGATGCTAAGATCCAGTCGGTGCTGATGGCATGGCAGGGCGGCATCGAAGGAGGGCTTGCCGCCGCAGAACTTTTGATGGGCGAGGGCAGTCCGAGCGGCAGGCTCGTCGATACCTTTGCGCGCGCGCTGTCAGATTATCCTTCCTCAGCGAATTTTCATGAGTCGGAGCGCTTTGTGGATTACACAGAGGATATCTATGTAGGGTACCGTTATTTTGAGACGATTCCCGGCGCGGACAAGAAGGTCAACTCTCCATTTGGGTTTGGACTCTCCTACACGGATTTCACGCTGGATGCAGGTGACGCGCAGGAAGAAAACGGCAGGATCTCGGTGCCCATCCTCGTCACCAATATTGGGAAAAGAGCCGGAAAAGAAGTGGTGCAGGCGTATTTTGGCGCACCGCAGGGCGTGCTTGGAAAACCGGCAAAACAGCTTGCAGCGTTTCAGAAGACAAGGCTTCTGCAGCCTGGAGAGAGTCAGAAGATCATACTGTCATGGAATGTCAGCGATATGGCGTCCTACGATGACTTAGGCAAAATCAAGGCGTCCGCCTATATTCTGGAAAAAGGTGTGTACCGATTCTTTGTCGGCAGATCTGTGCGTGATGTTGCGGAGCTGTCTCATCAGTACGAAGTACAACAGGACACAATTGTACAGCAATTATCCAGAAAGTGTGCGCCTGCAGGTCTGAAAAAGCGGATGCTTTCCGATGGAAGTTATGAGGAACTGCCTCTCTCAGAGCCTGTCGAGACAGATGCCAACGCGCTCACGCCGCTTACCGTAGAGGAGACAGATGGATTTTCTCCTGCGGCGCGGGCTGGCAGGCGTTATCATCTGTGGGTAAACACTGCCGCTCAGCAGCATCATTTCTTAAAAGAAGTGGCAGAGGGCACCATCACGTTGGATGAATTTATGGCACAGTTGTCCGATGAGGAGCTTGCACACCTGTTGGGCGGACAGCCAAACACTGGGGTTGCCAACACATTTGGCTGGGGAAATCTGCCGGATTACGGAATCCCGAATATCATGACGGCGGACGGACCGGCAGGGCTGCGTATTCTGCCGGAGTGCGGTGTCTATACGACAGCGTGGCCCTGTGCGACACAGCTTGCATGTTCCTGGAATGAGGAGCTGGTGGCACAGGTTGGCGAGGCAGGCGGCGCAGAGGTCAAGGAAAACAATATTGCCATGTGGCTTACGCCTGCTGTCAACATCCATCGCAGCCCGCTCTGCGGACGGAATTTTGAGTATTATTCGGAGGACCCGTTTCTCACTGGAAAGCTCGCTGCGGCGATGGTGTGCGGAATCCAGCGCAATCGCGTCGGCGCCACGGTCAAGCATTTTGCGCTTAACAATAAAGAAACGAACCGCAAGAACAGCGATTCGCGGGCATCTGAGCGCGCTGTCAGGGAGATCTATCTGAAAGCTTTTGAGATCATCGTGAGAGAGGCGAAACCGTGGGCGATCATGTCCTCCTACAACATTGTAAACGGATATCGGGCGTCAGAGAACAGGGAACTGCTGGAGGATATTCTGCGCGGCGAGTGGGGATTCGACGGCGTGGTGACAACCGATTGGTGGACAAACGGTGAGCACTATAAGGAAGTCAAGGCAGGAAATGACATCAAGATGGCGACCGGATTTCCAGAACGGCTGCAGGAAGCGTTGGACAAAGGCGTGCTCACGCGCGCAGACATGGAAATCTGTGTGCGGCGGCTTTTGGAGCTGATATTAAAGATAGATTGAATGGATTGGAGGAAACAGGATGAATGATGCGATGAGCGATACGTATAATCCCAGCGAGAAAGCAGTTAAGATAGTGGAGAAAATCAAGGAAATGACAGGGATTCCGGCTATTTTCATCGACAGAAAACCAAACACCGTACAGCCCTCCTTGACAGACAGCAAGTTCGGCGGACTGCCGTATTGGGACCTGCAGAAGGAATATCCCACAGACAGCGAGGGCAGAAAGATGATGCTGCTTGCGCAGATCAATTTTTCAGACCTGAGCACATTGGATACAATACTGCCCAAAGAGGGAATGTTACAGTTTTTTATAACGGTTGATGATGATGTGTTTGGGATGGACTTTGATGAGCCGACATCACAGAAGGATTTCCGCGTGGTGTTTCATGACACCGTGAAACCAGATGTCACCGAGGCGCAGGTGCAGGCATTGGAGCTTGTGCGGGCAGAGGAGGCAGATGACTATGGCACGCCGATTTTCCGTCAGGCGGCACTGTCGTTCCGCGCAGGAACGGATTATATGGATACCAATCTGACCGAGTTTCCGGCAGTGTTTGTGCAGGCAGTGAAGGCGGTGACAGGCGAGGACATTGATGCGGAAACATGGTATCAGTATTTTGCGGAAAGTTCGGAGGATGACGGCTATATGAGTTCGGAATTGTCTGGACTGGGGCACAAGATGCTTGGCTATCCGGGATTTATACAGTTTGATCCCAGAGAGGACGACGAGGAGCTGCAGTCCTATGATACCCTCCTGCTTCAGATTGACTCTGATATGGAGGATGGAGAGGACTATGT
The DNA here is from genome assembly GCA_947174615.1 of uncultured Lachnospiraceae bacterium. GTDB lineage: Bacteria > Bacillota > Clostridia > Lachnospirales > Lachnospiraceae > COE1. The sequence goes on along the minus strand of CAMWJQ010000003.1, from coordinate 13,443 downwards.
GCTGTGGGGAGACTGCGGCGTTGCCAATCTGTTTATAAATAAAGAAGCATTGATCAAACGGGATTTCGGCAAGGTACTGTACAACTGGGACTGCTCTTGACAGCGCAGGATTGTAGCTAAAAAGATTGCAAATAAAAAGATTGCAGACAGATTCGTATGAAATGAGACATCGTATCACAAAGCTGCAGACCGGGCAATCCAAAGGAAACCAGCGTGGAGGATATCACAAAGCTGTACGAGTCATTAATATAGAATCCTAAAAAACGATCGCAGATGCGGTCGTTTTTTAGGATGGACGTTTCTTAATTTTTGTCAGCCTGCATGCTCGATCAATTCATAATGCTCTGTGATTGCATGGATGCCGGCAGCCGCTTCCCGTTTTGCCAGACAGGATACAATGCGTGCGTGGCAGGACAAAAGCTGTCCCCAGTCGTCAGGTGACAGGTGTGCCTGCTGTTCCTGAATCGTGCACGCATACAGTTGGGATAATGTATCGTTTAGCAGGATAAACATGCGGTTTTCGGAAAATTTGATCAGAGTGTCATGAAACTGCTGATCCAGTGCGGCGCGTTCATCGGCACGGCTGTCTGCCAGCGCATCAAAACAGTCAGACAATTCCTGTATCTGTTCGCCTTGCACTTGTTTTACAGCGAGCAGATAGGCGCTGATCTCGATACTGCGCCGAAGCTGGTGGACTTCATTGACGCTGCACTCCTTCATAAAAAGGAGCAGAGAAAATATGCTGCCAAGACTCTGATCGAGATGGTTTACGAGAAAATTGCCCTGTCCATGGCGGCTTTCGACAATGCCCATATTTTCCAGACTGCGCAGCGCTTCCCGGATAGAATTTCTGCTCAGTCCCAGCGTTGCCATAAGCTGCCGTTCTGAGGGCAGTTTTCCGCCAAAAGAGATTTCGCCCTTTTTTACCAGCATCTTGATGTGCTCGATCACCAAGGTATAAACTTTTGATTGATTCATCTGCGAAGCCCTCCCTTACATCAGGTTCGCAAACACGGATGCGCCAACAACCGTCAAAAGTCCTGCGACAGCGATCGCAAGGCTGCTCATAGCGCCCTCAACCTCCCCAAGCTCCATTGCTTTTGCCGTCCCGATGGCGTGAGAGGCAGTGCCAAGCGCCAGACCTTTTGCAATGGGCTCTTCAATCCGAAAGACTTTGCAGACAAACTCTGCGATGACATTTCCAAGAATCCCGGTGACAATGATCACCGCGACCGTGATCGTCTGGATGCCGCCCAGCTCTTCCGAGATCCCCATCCCGATCGCGGTGGTGATGGATTTGGGCAGCAGTGTCACATACTGTTCGTGGCTGAGCGCAAACAGTTTGGAGAGGAGCAGGACACTGACAAGACTTGCAAGCACTCCGGCAGTGATGCCGCCGGTCACCGCTTTCAGATTCTTTCTGAGTAATTCAAGCTGCTGGTAAAGGGGAACGGCAAGACAGACTGTAGCGGGTGTCAGCAGGTAGCTGATATACTTTGCACCTTCATTATAATGCTTGTATTCCACTCTCAACAGCAGGAGCGCTGCCATGACACAGACTGTTGCGATCAGCAGCGGATTTAGGACAGCCAGCTTGAATTTTTTGCGAATCAGCAAACCTGCCTCGTAGGCAGCAAGACTGATCATCGCTCCGAAAAATACGGAGTCCGTCAGATATGCTTTCATTTTTGGCGATGCTCCTTTCTGTTTTTCTTGGGCTGTTCCCGCCGGATCATACGCTGTGTGACCTGTCCGGTTACGCCCATGACAATCACAGTAGTCAATATGGTAATCAATACGACAGGGACAAAGATGGGCTTTAGTGCGCTCCACGAATCCAGAAGCCCCACTGCGGCAGGAATAAACATGACAGGCATGATTTCTATGAGGAAGTCAGCGACGTCTTTGACCTGCTCTAATCGAAGGATGCCAAGGCAGAGCGAGAGCAGCATAAGGATTAAACCATAGACGCTCGCCGGAATCGGAAGCGGTATGATAAGATGCAGCAGCTCGCCGAGAAACGAGACAATGAGGATTATGCCAAATTGTTTTAAATACTTCATAACATTCATCTCCTAACTGGTAGTACCAGTTCATCATAATGCAAACAGCCTGCGGTGTCAATACCACAGTGGAAAAATTAAGTCCTGCGGGATATAGTTCAGTATTTCCAAAATTTGTTGAATTTGATATACTAATATCAGTAAGAATTTTCCAAAAGTAAGGAGAGCACGTTATGGCGAGATATATTATGGCACTGGATGCTGGAACGACCAGCAACCGATGCATCTTATTTAATGAAAAAGGCGCGATCTGCAGCATGGCGCAGCGGGAATTTACACAGTATTTCCCAAAGCCCGGCTGGGTGGAGCACGACGCGGATGAGATCTGGGCAAGTCAGATTGGTGTCGCCGTTGAGGCGATGAATATGATTGGCGCCTCCGCAAAAGATATCGCAGCGATCGGTATCACCAACCAGCGCGAGACAGCGATCGTGTGGGACAAACACACAGGGGTTCCCGTGTACCATGCGATCGTATGGCAGTGCCGGCGCACAGCAGAAGCGTGCGATGCGCTGAAAGAAAAGGGACTCACGGAGAAATTCAAGCGAAAGACAGGTCTTATCATTGACGCCTACTTTTCCGCGACAAAGATCAAATGGATACTGGATCATATACCCGGCGCGCGGCAGAGAGCCGAAAAAGGGGATTTACTGTTTGGCACGGTCGAGACATGGCTGATCTGGAAACTTACAAAGGGAGCCGTCCATGTGACGGATTACTCCAACGCTTCCCGCACGATGCTCTTTAATATCAGTACGCTGAGGTGGGATGAGGAGATCCTGGACGAGCTGCAGATTCCGAAGAGTATGCTTCCTAAGGTAAAGCCGTCAAGCGGTGTGTACGGCGAGGCGGACGCGTCCTTTCTCGGCGGTGCAATACCGATCGCAGGGGCGGCAGGAGACCAGCAGGAGACCAGCAGGCGGCTTTGTTCGGGCAGACTTGTTTCAATGCCGGAGAAGCCAAGAACACATATGGGACGGGCTGTTTTCTGCTCATGAATACAGGGGAAAAGCCTGTATTTTCAGAGAATGGACTGGTGACAACGATTGCGTGGGGGCTTGACGGAAAGGTAAATTATGCGCTGGAGGGCTCGATTTTTGTGGCAGGCGCCGCAATCCAGTGGCTGCGTGACGAGCTGAGGATCATTGACTCTTCAGAGGACTCTGAATATATGGCAGGAAAAGTGGCGGACACAAACGGCTGCTATGTCGTACCTGCATTTACTGGTCTTGGCGCACCGTACTGGGATCAGTATGCAAGGGGAACAATTGTCGGTATCACGCGCGGTGTCAACAAATGCCATATTATCCGCGCCACGCTGGATTCGATTGCCTATCAGGTTCATGATGTGCTCGCGGCGATGGAGGCGGACGCTCAACTTGCCATTTCTGCCCTCAAGGTCGATGGCGGTGCGAGTGCAAACAACTTTTTGATGCAGACACAGGCAGATATCGTCAACGTCCCTGTGATTCGTCCAAAGTGCGTGGAGACAACCGCGATGGGCGCCGCGTATCTGGCAGGGCTTGCTGTGGGATACTGGGGAAACAAGGAGGATGTCAGGAAAAACTGGGCGAGTGACTGCACTTTTCAGCCCTCACTTGGCGCGGAGGAGCGCAGGGAACGCATCAAGGGCTGGAAGAAAGCGGTCAAGTACGCATATGGATGGGCAAAAACAGAGTAGGGGAGAGCATTCCCCTACTCTATTCATGAAGTTTATTCATCTAGTCCATTATCCAAGCATCATTCTTACCTGTCCGTCAGCATTGTTGATCATCTTGCGCTGCATCATAATGCTGTATGTATTGAGCACTTGTTGTTTTTTGAGGTCCATAGCGCCCTGTGCATAATTGGTGTCCTCAATACGGCTCTGCGCAGCGGTCAGATTGTAGGCTGCATAGGAGTTGTAGGCGATATTGTGGTCAAGCCCGTTGTATGCTGCGCCGAGATAGCTGCGTTTCGAACTGACTTTTTCGAGTGCTTTGTCGATTGCAGATACATCGAAGTTGCCAGAAGTCACATCGTAGTCTGCGATGCCGAGTCCCTCAAGAGAAAACTGAGGCATATCGATATTCATGCCGCCGCCGTCTGCATTGGAAGCTACATGGGAGCTGCCCATCGTCCCATCAAGCACATTCATCTCGTTAAACTTGGTCTGCGAAGTGATACCGCCGATGGATTCCTTGAGCTGGTCAATCTCAGCCTGGATCGCGCTTCTGTCCGAGTTGGAGTACAGACCATTGTAAGCCTGAATGCTCAGTTCACGGATTCGCTGCAGAGAGTCTGTCACAGAACCGATTGCGCCGTCTGCGACATTGAGCATATTCTGTGAAGTCTTTGAATTGCTGATGCCAGCATTGGTGCCGCCGACACGGTTTTTCAGTTTATTGGCAATTGCAAGTCCTGCCGCATTATCGGATGCAGTGTTGATGCGTTTCCCGCTGGCGAGAGAACGGTAAGTCCGGTACATATCCCGGTTGTGGTTCGACAAATAAGATATAGAAGAAATTCCCATAATAATAATCCTCCTTTCCTGTCATTTATCCTATTATCGCACTTTTATCATAACACATTGTCATGGGAGACTGCAATGGTTTTGCATGATATTTTTGGCTGTATTTTCCATATAGAACTATGCATTTATACAAGTTTGGGGTATAATAAAGGAATCAAAGGAATGCTGAATTTAGAATAGGAGGAATTAAGAGCTATGGGATTTTTAACAGGTAAGACAGCCATTATCACAGGGGCAGGCAGGGCAGTGCTGGGGGACGGCAGATGCGGCTCGATTGGATACGGCATCGCGACAGCCTACGCCAAGGAAGGGGCAAACCTTGTCATTACCGGGCGCAATGTCAAGAAGCTTGAGGATGCCAAAGAGGAGCTGGAACGGCTCTACAAGATCAAGGTGCTGATTGTTCAGGCGGATGTCAATGCCGGAGCAGACAATGAGGCAGTGGTAAACAACGTGGTAAAGCAGACGATGGATACGTTTGGAAGCATTGACGTGCTGATTAACAACGCGCAGGCGTCTGCCTCCGGCGTGCCCCTCGCCGAACACACCACAGACCAGTTCAATCTTGCGCTGTACTCCGGATTATATGCAGCCTTTTACTATATGAAAGCATGTTATCCGCATCTTGCCAAATCTAAGGGCTCCGTGATCAACTTTGCCTCTGGCGCTGGGCTGTTTGGCAATTTCGGGCAGTGCGCTTACGCTGCTGCAAAGGAGGGGATCCGCGGACTGACGCGCGTAGCTGCTACAGAGTGGGCAAAGGATGGCATCAATGTCAATATCGTGTGCCCGTTGGCGTGGACTGCGCAGCTCGAGCAGTTTGAGAAGGCATACCCGGAAGCCTTCAAGGAAAATGTCAAGATGCCGCCGGCAGGGCATTACGGCGACGTGGAGCTTGAAATCGGTCGTGTCTGCGTACAGCTTGCGTCCCCGGACTTCAAGTACATGACAGGAGAGACCCTGACACTCGAGGGCGGCATGGGGCTGAGACCGTAGTCAGAAAATCATGTGCTATCTGTACTGTAAATAGTTCGGACGGCTGTCGTTTCTTCAAGAAAGACGACAGCCGCTCTTGTATTTTTTCAACAGGAATGTCATAATAAACCCAACTGACAAAATAAAACAAGGAGTACATCATGTCATACACCGCATTATATAGAAAATTCCGTCCGGATATCTTTGAGGATGTCAAAGGACAGGACCACATCGTCACGACGCTCCGCAATCAGATCAAAGCAGACCGCATCGGACATGCTTATCTTTTTACCGGAACCCGCGGCACAGGCAAGACGACGATTGCCAAGCTCTTTGCCAAATCCGTCAACTGTGAAAATCCTGTGGACGGCAGTCCCTGCGGACAGTGCAGAAGCTGTCAGACCATCGCCTCCGGCGCGAGCGTGAATGTGATCGAGATTGACGCCGCGTCCAATAACGGCGTGGATAATATCCGTGAAATCATCGACGAGGTATCCTATTCTCCGGTGGAGGGGAAATTCAAGGTTTATATCATTGACGAGGTGCATATGCTTTCCATAGGAGCTTTTAATGCACTGCTAAAGACCTTGGAGGAGCCGCCCTCCTATGTGATTTTTATTCTGGCAACCACAGAAGTCCACAAAATTCCAATCACGATTCTCTCGCGCTGCCAGCGCTATGACTTTAAGCGAATCACTATCGAGACGATTGCGGACCGGCTGCGTGATCTGATGGCGCAGGAGCAGGTGCAGGTCGAGGAGCGCGCGCTGAAATATATCGCAAAGACTGCCGACGGCTCTATGCGTGACGCGCTGAGCTTATTGGACCAGTGTATCGCGTTTCATTTCGGGGAAGAACTGACGTACGATAAGGTGCTCGATGTGCTGGGGGCAGTCGATACAGAAGTGTTTGCGCGTCTGCTCGAGCTGATACAGGCAAGGGATATCACAGGCTGTATCGCGCTGCTCGAGGAGGTGGTCATGCAGGGGCGGGAACTTACACAGTTTGTCGCAGACGTCACGTGGTATCTTAGAAACCTCCTGCTTGTCAGGACCTCGGACCATGATATTGAGGATGTCATTGATGTGTCGAGCGATAACCTCGCGCGCCTGAGGACAGAGGCAGAAACGATGGACGCGGAGGAAATCATGCGCCAGATTCGCATTTTTTCCGAACTGTCCAGTCAGATCAAATATGCCACACAGAAGCGCATTTTAATCGAAATGACACTGATTAAGCTGTGTAAACCAGCGATGGAAACGACAAATGACGCCGTCGTGGCGCGCGTGAAGGATTTGGAGGAAAAACTTGAAAAAGGGGTTGTGCAGGCAGCTCCCGCTGCGGTACAATCAATACAGCATGCTGTGACAGAAGCGCCCAAACCAGAGATGCCAAAAGCGATACCTGAGGATGTGAAACAGATTGTGGGTGGGTGGCACAGTATCGTAGCGGGGACAGGGCAGCCGTTAAAGACACATCTGAAAAACGCCCGTCTAAGTTTGGGGGGGGACAATCGGCTTGTCATCGTTGTGGAGGACGGGCTGGCATATGATTACCTGAGCGACGAGAAAAATCACAGATATGTCGAGGATATGATATCGAATTTTATACAAAAGCAGGTATCCATACAGGTGCAGAGTCTGTCGCCCGGCAGACGGTTTGAGGAGAGCTATATTGATCTTGCAAAAGTAATCAATATGGACATAGAGATCGAAGAAGATTGAATAAAAATGGAAGGAGCATTGAACAATGGCAAAAAGAGGAGGATTTCCGGGAGGTATGGGTATGCCCGGAAACATGAACAATCTGATGAAACAGGCACAGCGCATGCAGCGTCAGATGGAGGAAGGACAAAAGGAGCTTGAGACCAAAGAATTTTCTGCAAAGGCTGGCGGCGGAGCGGTGGAGATCGTCGTGACCGGCAAAAAGGAGCTTGTGAAGGTGACGCTCTCAGAGGAGGCAGTGGACCCTGAGGATATTGAGACCTTGCAGGATATGATTATGGCAGCGGCAAATGAGGCGCTGCGTCAGGCAGAGGAGGCAAACAATGAGCTGATGGGCAAAATGACGGGCGGCTTAGGCGGACTCGGCGGAGGATTACCCTTCTGATGGAACTTTACAGCGGATATATCAATAAATTGATCGAGCAGTTTGCAAAGCTTCCCGGCGTGGGGAACAAGTCCGCGCAAAGACTTGCGCTCCATGTGATCAATATGCCTCCGGAGCATGTGGAGCGCTTTGCGCAGATTATGGTGGATGCGAGGAAGAACATTCACTATTGCAGCACCTGTTATACGCTTGCAGACAGGGAAATCTGTCCGATCTGTGCCAATCCCAAACGCGATCGCGGGACCATCATGGTGGTGGAGAATATCCGAGATCTCGCGGCTTATGAAAAGACAGGGAAATATCTGGGCGTCTATCATGTGCTGCACGGAGCGATTTCTCCCATGCTTGGCATAGGTCCCAATGACATCAAGCTCAAGGAACTTGTGAAGCGTCTCGAAGGCGATGTGGAGGAGGTCATCATCGCAACAAACTCAAGCCTTGAGGGGGAGACGACCGCAATGTATATCTCCAAACTCATCAAACCGACTGGCGTCAAAGTAACACGCATTGCAAGCGGTGTGCCTGTGGGCGGTGACTTGGAGTGTATCGACGAGATGACACTGCTGCGTGCGCTTGAGGGCAGGACAGAACTTTAGCAGTAACAAATACAATTTAACAGGGCAACATCTATAAAAAGTAATGTAGATAATGGGGGTCCATATGAATTATAATAAAATATAAATACTGATATGAGGAGTATTCATATAAAGGATATTCATATAAAGGATATTCATATAAAGGACATTCATACAAAGAAAGAGGGAAAAGAAATGGCAATCACATCAAAAAATTTTGGAAAAACACCAGACGGTACACAAGTGCAGCTCTACACCATCACAAACGGGAAAGGCTTCACAGCGGAAGTGACAGATTTTGGGGCAATCCTTGTCAACCTTTTTGTGCCGGACAAGACAGGGAAAACCGCAGATGTCGTACTTGGCTACGACAGTGTTGAAGGATATCTGGGAAACGGATGTTTCTTTGGGTCAACCATTGGACCAAGCGCGAACCGCATAGACAATGCGCGTTTTACGATTGATGGAGAAACCTATCATCTTGCGGCAAATGATGGCACCAACAACCTCCATAGCGACGATAATCAAGGATATCACAAGCGTGTTTGGAATGCGGCGCTCAAGGACGACAGCGTTGTGTTTACACTCAAGGATGCAGATGGAACGATGGGATTTCCAGGAAACAAGAATGTTCAGGTGACATATACCGTTACAGATGAAAATGAACTTCAGATTGCGTATGAAGTGACAAGTGACAAAAAGACATTGATCAATATGACCAATCATTCCTACTTTAACCTCGCAGGGCATAATTCAGGCAGCATTGAGTCGCATAAGCTCTGCATCAATGCTTCACACTATACACCTGTATTCGAACGCCTGATTCCTACGGGAGAGCTTGTTGATGTGACAGGCACACCGTTTGATTTCAGAACAATGAAGCCAGTAGGGCAGGACATTGACAAGGATGATACCCAATTGGGATATGGACAAGGATACGACCACAACTATGCACTGGATGGATTTGACGGTTCCATTCAGAAGGCTGCTTCAGTGGAAGAACCTGCCACTGGCAGAAAAATGGACGTTTACACAGATCAGCCAGGAATACAATTCTATGCTGGAAGCTGTATCACACCGCAGACAGGCAAGGGAGGCGCTGCCTATGGAAAGCGCAGCGGACTCTGCCTGGAGACACAGTGTTTCCCCGATGCGGTCAACCAGCCGCAGTTTCAGGATGTCATCTATGGACCCGACAGACCCTACAAAACGACAACGATCTATAAGTTCTACAATGAAGGAACTGTTAAGAATTAACTTTGCATTTGACGCTGGATAAAGCGTTCATTCTTTAACAGTTTCTAAAAGTACGTTTCTGAAAAGGTTCTGCATTGGGGCAGAGGCGCATCAGGAAGGACATGAAATTACCAGTAGACGCGGCGTGGCGGAAGCCACGCCGCGAGTTGGATAGATAAATCTTCTCTTTGCCCATAAAGATACGGGTTGTAACAGCGTCTATAATTTCATCTTTGGATAGTGATTGAGAGAAAAAGCCATCAAGAATTTTTTTTGAGAGCAGACTTATTTCGACAGATTCCTTGAGTCCGAAGTGTTAAGATAACAGTACAGGAAGAAAAATGATCTTAATTACGAAAGGATGTATAGGTGATACAAACATGGACAAGCAAACAAATATACTCTCAAACACCCAAAATTTGATACCAGTCAATACGCGTACCATAGGAGCGCCCGAGGGAATCTATATTCTCTATCTCGAGGACTATGTGCACACATTCATCAAGAAAATCCTGTCGGTGGAGGACGAAAAACCACATCCAGAGATTGCGTTATATGGCAGGTCTGTGGAAGAAAGCGGTAGGTTTCGAATTGTCGTATCCGGGGCAGCAGCTTTGGAGGGAGGCGGGGAGAGAATCCAGCAGCTCAACAATACATATTTTCCATCATGTGCTTATATTGGAAACGCAAAGGCAGATTACAACAAAGATTTGAAACTTCGAATCGAGTTGACACTGCGCAGCACGAAAGTCATCTTGGATGATTTTTATATCTATTATGACCAAAATGAAGAGATGCAGAACTATCTGGTAGAATGGAATACTGCGAGAGACTATGACAAGAACAAAGTGGTGCTGTCCCCGACAGAGCAGGAACCGCACAGCAGGGGACCTGTGAAGGATGCAGCGCATCTTAGCAGAATCACACAGGCATATAACCGTGAGGAAGCGAAGATTGGCTTCATGTGGAATATCATGAATGTTTTGTGTCTGGGGTTTGTTGTGTGTATCATGGCATATGGCATTATTTCCATGAACAATTACAATAAAATGCAGAGTATGCAGAAAAACATCGACTACTGTCTGGCATTTGTCGCAGAGAACACTTCGCTGAAAATGACAGAACAGAAGGCAGTTCCCACCATGCAGCAGAATGTTCAGACCGAAAATGAAGAAACAGCACAAACCAAGTCGGCTTCCGTACAGCAGCCGCAAGATCTGACACTGACAGGTACGAATCCACAGCAGCCTCAGGAGGAGTCCGCATTCGAGCAGACACAAACGCCACAGCAGCCTCCGAGTGAAGCAGCAGAAAATTCAGAGCAGGCACAGACGCCGCAACAGCCTCAGAATCAGCTGCCGGCAGAATCAGAGCCAGCACAGGATACGCATACCAATGCAGAACAGCAAATCCAGCAGACACAATCTGATTCGGCACAAGTCATGGCACAACCAGAGCCCGAGCCAGCGCAGACACTTACAACACCTCAGTATTATATTGTTCGCAAAGGAGATACCCTGCGGACCATCTGTTATGAGATCTATGGAGACTATTCCCGCGTAGAGGAAATATGTCAGTGGAATCAAATTGAAAATCCAGATAATATTCTTTATGGACAAAAGCTTTTACTTCCCTGAAAATAATGTTATACTGTACCTATTCAGCCATGTAGTTGAACATGGCTGAACTATTTTAGGGCGTATGATTCGTTCATAATATTAAGAAACTGTTGACAGATGCAGTTTCTGAATGAGGTATATTGATGGCAGAAATAAGGGATTTTAACAGAAACCAATATCTTCTCAAGGGCGGAAAAAATAAAAAAGGCAAGGAGAATAATAAAGAGAAGAAAATAGAAAAAAATAAAGAGAAGGAAAATAACGGATACCAAAAATCTATGGACAGTATGCTCGCCAGACATAGGCAGCTCAAACTGTACACCGTTCTGGCTTTTCTCGCAGCGGCAGCGGTGGTTGCACTAGGCGCATATATTCAATGGAAAAATAAAGTATATATCAGTTATGGCGTCGTTCAAGAGAATGAGTGGATCAGAGCGTCTGAATCCAAGACGATCAATCTCAAAGGAACGCTCTTCACCTACAGTAACGACGGTATGAGCTGTACCGATTTAAGGGGGAAGACCATCTGGAATCAGACCTACGAGATGCAGAATCCAGTGGTAAGAACATGCAACAAGACAGCGGCTGTTGGGGACTATAATGGCAGAAAGATCTATGTATCCAACACACAGGGAATGCTTGGCACAATAGAGACGACATTGCCGATCAGGGATTTTTGTGTGTCCTCAAATGGTGTTGTCGCAGCAGTTTTAGATGATTCATCCGTGACTGCAATCTATCTGTACAGCGCTACTGGGAAGTCTTTTGCAGACTTTAAGACCAGAATGAGCAACTCAGGGTATCCGATTGCAGTCGATATATCAAATGACGGCAGTTTGGTTGCTGTTTCTTATATAAAGGCAGAAAAAGGGAAAATAGTTTCCAATATCGGTTTCTATAATTTTTCATCTGTAGGACAGAATTACACGGACAACTTTGTGAGTGGATATGGATATTCAGAGGCAGTGATACCTCTTGTACATTTTATGGGAAATGACACCGTATTTGCGGTAGCAGATAACCGAATTATGTTTTTTAAAGGAAAGCAGACGCCGGAAAGTCTGTCTGAGAATATGATATCGGAAGAGATACAGAGTGTGTTTTACAATGAGAGTCATGTGGGACTCATATTTTATAATACAGCGGCAGATACAAAATACCGTATTGAAATCTATGACACCAGCGCCAAAAAGGTCAGCGAGCTCACATTTGACATGGAGTATAAAGATATTATATTTGATTCATCAGGAATTGTTATCTATAATGACAGTGAGTGCTTAATCTATGACTGGGATGACAGACTCAAATATCAGGGAACATTTAGTGACAAGATTGTCTGTTTTGTTCCGGGCGGCAGTATTTCAAGGCATACACTAATTACAGATGATTCCATACAGTCGATCGAGCTTCAGTAATAAACGCAGAATCATCACAGCGGAGGTAGAGCAGAATTGGAAATGAATATACTTTTTATAATCGTAGCGGCTATTTTAATGATCGGAGTAATATGGGGGTGGAAACGAGGATTTTTAGAGAGTGTGATACGCATTATTTCCTGTATAGTGGGTATATTAGTGCTGATCGTGCTGGCAAAAGGCATTGGAAGTTTTATGCAGAAGAGTTATGTGCAGGTTCTTATGGCATTTGTGCTGCTGGCTGCGATCCGCTTGATTCATAAAATCATGAGATTTTTGACAGACACTTTTAAGCTGGTTCGTGCAATCCCTATAGGGAAGCTTGCGGACAAGCTTGCAGGCGCAGTGTTAGGATTTGTAGAGTCCGTATTGATTGTCTGGATCGGGTTTCTTCTATTAGGAGTATTTGATACAATCGGTCTCAATGCGTGGGTGTTAGAGCAAGTAGAACAAAGTCGTTTTCTCACAATGATTTATTATTCGAATTACCTGATAGAATTGCTCAAAAAGGTATTATTTTGAGGAAAAAGAAAATATTATGCAGCGTATTGTTCAACTACGCCTGCGATTGTCTTCTTTGTAGATGAACATTTGTTCTATATTAAATGAACAAGATATCTCTTAACAGTTCCTTGGAGCGTGTTTGAAAAATTATTTGGAAAAAATATTTGGAAAAAATTGAAAAAAGATGTTGACAACTCTTTGTTTGCATGGTAAGATAAAACACGTCGCTGACAAATACAGATAAAATAAACAGCGAGAAACATTCTTGAGATGTTTAAGAAAATGAGAATAAAAATATTTCAAGAAAAATAAAAAAGTGCTTGACAGGTGCGAAAAGCTGTGATAAACTGATTAAGCTGTCGCAAACGAGGCATGCATTAAAAACAAGAACCTTGACAAATAAACAGTAATGCAACCCTGAAAATTCTAAAAGAA
>CAMWJQ010000002.1 GCA_947174615.1 uncultured Lachnospiraceae bacterium | reverse complement strand
GACTGCATCCAAAAGGTTCGCTGTACTGCCAAACAAAACAGACAGCGTTGACACCACGCTCTCCTTTGCCATAAATCCTGTCATCAATGCCGTGGAGATTCTCCAATCCCCGAAACCCAGCGGTGCAAACACAGGTGCAATCGCACCGGCAGCCATCGCCAGAATGCTGTCCTGTGAATCTGTGACCACATTCAGACGCAGATCAAAAGTCTGTAAAAACCAGATGAGTATCGTCGCCCCAAAGATGACCGTACATGCCCTCTGCAAAAAGTCCTTCGCCTTCTCCCACAGAAGCTGGGTGACATTTTTTACCCCTGGCATACGATAATTAGGAAGCTCCATAACAAACGGAACAGCCTCTCCCTTAAAGCGAAACCAGCGCATGACTAACGCAGTCAGAATGCCGACAAAGATTCCGGTAAAATACAGCCCTACCATGACAACAGCACCATTTTCGGGGAAAAATACCGCTGTAAAAAATGCATAAATCGGAAGTTTTGCCGAACAGCTCATAAACGGCGTAAGCAAAATCGTGAGCTTTCTGTCCCGCTCTGAAGGCAGTGTCCGGCTTGCCATGACGCCGGGAACCGTACAGCCAAAACCGATCAGCATCGGAACGATACTTCTGCCGGACAATCCAATTTTGCGCAAAATCTTATCCATAACAAACGCTACTCTTGCCATATAACCACTGTCCTCAAGCATGGACAGAAAAAAGAACAGCGTCACGATCGTAGGCAGAAAGCTCAGCACACTTCCCACACCATTAAAAATGCCGTCAATCACAAGCGACTGCAGCACACTGTTTACCCTGCCTGCCTCCATCGCCATTGCGACGGCATCTGTCAAAGCACTGATTGCCATCTCCAAAAGACCAGAAAGCCATGCGCCAACGACATGAAACGTGAGCCAGAATACTGCCGCCATAATTATGACAAAAGTCGGCAGGGCAGTATATTTTCCCGTCAAAATCCGGTCTATTGTCATACTGCGCGCATGTTCCCTGCTCTCGTGCGGTTTGACAACCGTCTCTTTACAGATCTTACTGATAAACGAAAAACGCATGTCTGCAATGGCGGCAGCCCGGTCCAGCCCCCGCTCCTTTTCCATCTGACAGATAATATGTTCTAATGTCTCCTGCTCATTGATATCAAGACAAAGCCGCTCAAGCACGCGTGTATCTCCCTCCGCAAGTTTAGCAGCAGCAAAGCGGACGGGAATTTTTGCCGCTGATGCATGATCGTCAATCAAATGCATAATCCCATGAAGACATCGGTGTACTGCCCCGCCATGGTCCTCCGCATCACAAAAATCCTGCCTGCCGGGACACTCCTGATATTTTGCCACATGCAGCGCATGATCTATCAGCTCGTCAATACCTTCATTTTTCGCCGCTGAAATCGGAATGACGGGGATTCCCAGCAGTTCCTCCAGCTCATTAACCCTGACAGAACCACCGTTCTCCCGCACCTCATCCATCATGTTGAGCGCAAGCACCATTGGAATATCCAGCTCTAAAAGCTGCATCGTCAAATACAGATTCCGCTCTATGTTCGTCGCATCCACAATGTTAATAATCCCCCTTGGATTTTCACTCAGGATAAACTGTCTGGTCACAATCTCTTCGCTCGTGTAAGGCGAAAGAGAATAAATCCCCGGCAGGTCTGTCACAAGTGTGTTGGGTCTGCCTTTGATACTGCCATCCTTTCTGTCAACAGTCACACCCGGAAAATTGCCCACATGCTGATTCGAACCTGTAAGTTGGTTAAAAAGCGTTGTTTTACCGCAGTTTTGATTTCCTGCCAGCGCAAAAGTAAGCTGTTCTCCCTCTGGCAGCGGATGCTCATCCTCCTTCATATGATACCTGCCGCCCTCACCCAGTCCGGGATGATGCGCCTTTCTCCTGATCGGCTTTTGCCCGTCGGCGTGAAGTTCCTGATCCGCCTTGTGCACCTCCTCAATGACAATCTTCTCGGCATCTGCCAGTCTCAGGGTAAGCTCGTAGCCATGAATCCTAAGCTCTACCGGATCACCCATTGGTGCATATTTCACCATCGTCACTTCCACGCCTGGTATCACACCCATATCCAGAAAGTGCTGCCGCAGCGCACCCTCTCCCCCAACTGAAACAACCACTGCTGCCTCTCCAATTGGTAAATCCTTTAATGTCATGATGTCATCCCCCTTGTGTAAAAAGGTGTAAAATCCCACTTATTTCATAAGACTCTACACCTTTTCTTTATTGTTATTTCAGTTCCAGTCCATTTGTTACAATTCCAAACGAATCAAGTTTTGCTATAACCACTGTCATTTGATACCCAAGCTCCATTACCTGTAATATATTATATTGCTATTATAACAAACGATATGGATTGTGTAAAGCCCTCACTGAACATACATATTCGAGTACCCCATCAGACTCTCATCAACCTCTCTTGCACACTCGCGCCCCTGCCGTATTGCCTTAACCACCAGCGACTGTCCTGTGTGCATGTCACCTGCAACGAAGATATTTTCCACACTGGTCCTGTATCTTCCTGGTTCTGTCTTTACATTTGTGCGGGCATCAAGCGCGAGGTTGAACGCATCTGCAACATACTTCTGACTGCCAAGGAAACCTGCTGCAATCAGTACCAGCTGTGCTTCAAGTATCTGATCGCTTCCCTCAATCTCTTTCATGTTCATTCCGCCGGTCTCTGAATCCTTTTCCCATACAAGCTTAACAATCTTCACACCGCTTAAATTACCATCTTTATCTTTTATAAACTCCTTGACCGTAGATTCGTAGATACGCGGATCTTTCCCGTACAGTGCGATTGCCTCCTCCTGTCCGTAATCTGTCTTACAGACCTTCGGCCACTCCGGCCATGGATTATTCGCTGCTCTGGTATCCGGAGCTTTTGGCAGCATTTCGATCTGCGTCACGGATTTCGCCCCAAGTCTAATCGCCGTACCAACACAGTCATTGCCTGTGTCGCCGCCTCCAACGATCACAACGTCCTTGCCCTTTGCGGAGACATAGGCATGATCTGCCAGCTCAGAATCCAGAAGGCTCTTTGTCACGCCTGTGAGAAAATCCACTGCAAAATAAATGCCTTTCGCATCTCGTCCGGGTACGCTAAGATCCCTCGGATTGGAAGCGCCGCATGCAAACACAATCCTGTCAAATGCCTCCACAAGCTTCTTGGATTTGACATCACGCCCGATATCCGTGTTGGTAAAAAACTGAACGCCCTCCTCCTTCATCACCTGAATCTTGCGGTCAATGACATGTTTTTCAAGCTTCATGTTTGGAATTCCATACATCAAAAGTCCGCCAAGGCGGTCACTGCGCTCAAATACCGTGACATTGTGTCCCCGTTTGTTTAGCTGGTCTGCCACAGCAAGCCCGGAAGGTCCGCTTCCAATCACAGCTACAGTCTTGTTCGTGCGGACTTTGGGCGGTTTTGCAGCCGCCAGCCCAGTTTTGTAGGCATTCTCAATAATTGCATACTCATTTTCCTTTGTCGCAACCGGATCGCCATGCAGTCCGCAGGTACAGGCATGTTCACAGAGCGCCGGGCATACTCTTGACGTAAATTCCGGAAAGTTATTGGTCTTTTTGAGCCGATTATAAGCGCGCTCCCAGTTTCCCGTATAAACCAAATCATTCCACTCCGGCACCAGATTGTGCAGCGGACAGCCAGAAGTCATGCCGGCGATCGTCACTCCTGCCTGACAAAACGGCACACCGCACTCCATACATCTTGCCCCTTGCTTCTGCTGTTCCTCCATCGGAAGATGCTCATGAAATTCGTTAAAGTGCTTGATTCTCTCCTCTGGCGGCTCTGCCATGGAAGTTTTTCTCTCATAATCTAAAAATCCTGTTGGTTTTCCCATTTCACAATGTCCTCCTGCCTTATTTGTTCGTATTGGCATAAAATGCCTCAATCTGCGCCTGCTCTGCGCTAAGCCCCTTCTCTTCCATCTGCACAATCGTCTTGAGCATCCGTTCATAGTCATATGGGATAATCTTCTTAAATTTCGGCAGATATGTGCCAAAATCTGCCAGAATTTCTCTGCCCTTTGCAGAATCTGTATACTTCACATGCTCCTCGATCATCCCTTTTAATTCAATTACATCATATTTGTTCGTGATCTCGCTCATGGAAATCATCTCTTTGTTGACGCGCATGTACAGATCGTTTTCCTCGTCAAGTACATACGCGATGCCGCCGCTCATACCAGCAGCAAAATTTTTACCTATACCGCCAAGCACCACAACGCGGCCGCCTGTCATATATTCACAGCCATGGTCGCCCACGCCCTCGACTACAGCAAGCGCACCAGAATTTCTGACACAGAACCGCTCTCCAGCCACGCCGTTGATGAACGCCTTTCCACTCGTCGCACCATACAGCGCCACATTGCCGACAATGATATTTTCGTCCTGCTTGAAGCTGCTCCCTTTAGGCGGATAGACAATCAGCTTGCCGCCAGATAAGCCCTTTCCAAAATAGTCATTGGAATCCCCAGCCAGCTCCAGCGTGAGCCCGTTTGGTATAAATGCGCCAAAACTCTGCCCGCCTGCGCCCTGACAATGTACTTGGAATGTATCCTCCTCCAAGGTATCATGATACCGTCTGGTAATCTCTGAGCCAAAAATCGTTCCAAATGAGCGGTCGGTATTCGTGACTTCCACTGAAATGCTTTTCTTTTTGCCAGCCGCAAGTGCACCGCCAAGCTGCTTTAACAAAACTTTTTCATCCAGTGTCTTTTCCAATTCAAAATCATAGACTTGTCTGGGGTCAAACACTACTTTTTGCGCCTGATAGGGATTGTTTAAGATCAGACTTAAATCCAACTTTATAGTTCCCTCGGGCAGAGTCTCTTTCATCTTCAGTAAATCAGTGCGTCCTACCAGATCATCGACTGTTCTGACACCGAGCTGTGCCATATACTCCCGAAGCTCCATCGCGATAAATCTCATGAAATTCATGACGTATTCCGGCTTGCCCTGAAAGCGTTTGCGCAGCTCAGGATTCTGTGTCGCAATGCCTACCGGACAGGTGTCGAGATTGCATACCCGCATCATCACACAGCCCATTGTCACCAGCGGCGCAGTCGCAAAACCAAACTCCTCCGCGCCGAGCATCGCAGCAATGGCGACGTCACGTCCTGTCATCAGCTTTCCATCCGTCTCGATGCGGACTTTATTTCTCAATCCATTTTGAATCAGCGTCTGATGCGTCTCCGCAAGCCCAAGCTCCCACGGAAGCCCGGCATTGTGAATAGAACTCTTTGGCGCTGCGCCAGTACCGCCATCATAGCCGGAGATCAATACCACCTGTGCACCTGCCTTGGCGACGCCTGCCGCAACAGTGCCAACACCTGCCTCCGATACCAATTTAACACTGATTCTCGCATTTTTATTCGAATTTTTCAGGTCATAAATCAGTTGTGCCAGATCCTCAATAGAATAAATATCATGATGCGGCGGCGGCGAGATCAAACCGACGCCGGGTGTGGAGTGCCTTGTCTTAGCCACCCACGGATACACCTTGCCCGCTGGCAGATGTCCGCCCTCGCCAGGCTTTGCCCCCTGCGCCATCTTAATCTGAATTTCCTGTGCGCTCACCAGATATTTGCTGGTGACGCCAAACCGTCCGCTTGCTACCTGCTTAATCGCTGAACAGCGGTTCAATCCATCTGAACCAACATTCATGCGGTCTAACTCCTCACCGCCCTCGCCGGAATTAGATTTGCCGTGAAGCAGATTCATCGCGACTGCAAGCGTCTCATGCGCCTCTTTTGAGATTGATCCATAGGACATTGCCCCTGTCTTGAAACGGGTAACGATGCTCTCCACACTCTCAACCTCGTCGATGGGAATACTCTTTTGGGGATAGTTAAAATCCATCAGTCCCCGAATATTCCGAACGCGGTTCTCGTCATCAATCAGACTTGAATACTGTTTAAACAGATCATAATCTCCTCTCTGAGTGGATTGCTGCAGCATATGAATCGTGGCAGGATTGTACAGATGCTCCTCTCCGCCGCCACGCGATTTATGCTGCCCGGGACTGTCGAGTGTCAGATCCGTCGCAAGCCCAAGCGGATCAAAAGCCAGCGAGTGCAGCTCATCAACTTCCTTTGCAATGTCCTGCAAGGTAATACCGCCCACTCTGCAAACGGTGTTGGTAAAATACTTGCTCACCACCTCCGCATCAATGCCGATTGCCTCAAAAATCTGGGACCCCTGATAAGACTGGATCGTAGAAATACCCATTTTGGACGCAATCTTAACAATCCCGTGCAGAATTGCATCATTATAGTCGTCAACGGCGGCGTGATAATCCTTATCCAACATCCCGTTGTCAATCAGCTCCTTGATGGATTCCTGCGCCAGATACGGATTTACCGCACAGGCGCCATAGCCGATAAGCGCCGCAAAATCATGTACCTCCCTTGGCTCTGCAGACTCGATAATCAGCGCGACACTCGTCCGTTTTTTGGTGCGGATCAAATGTTTCTGCATTGCGGACACTGCGAGTAAAGACGGGATCGCCACATGGTTCTCGTCCACGCCACGGTCTGAGAGAATCATGATATTCACACCCTCTCTGTATGCGCGGTCAGCCTCTACATACAGATGATCAATCGCGCGTTCCAAACTGGTGTTTTTATAATAGATGATTGGAATGACTTCGACCTTAAAGCCTTCACGCTTCATATTCTTAATTTTTAAGAGGTCTGTGATCGTCAGAATCGGATTATTGACCTTTAGCACATTACAGTTTTTTTCTGTATCATGTAATAGGTTTCCATCCTTTCCAATATAAACTGTTGTCGATGTCACCACTTCTTCACGAATTGCATCAATCGGAGGATTTGTCACTTGTGCAAACTGCTGCTTAAAATAATGTGACAATTGATGATGCGTCTTAGACAGCACTGGAATCGGCGTGTCAACCCCCATTGCGCCAATACTTTCCCCGCCATTTTTCGCCATCGGCAGGATACTGGTCTTGAGCTCATCATAAGTATAGCCAAATGCCTTCTGCATACGCTGTCTCTCCTCGTCAGAAAACGCAGGCACTCTCACATTTGGTATCTTTAACTCCTTCAACGTGACAAGATTTGAATCCAGCCATTCCCCATAAGGATGACTCTTTGCGTATTTTTCCTTGAGGGTGTCATCATCAACTACTTCACCCTTGACCGTATCCACCAGCAGCATTTTGCCCGGACGCAGTCTATCCTTCTTGATAATCTTGGATGCGTCAATCGGAAGCACACCAACCTCTGAGGACAAGACGAGCTGGTCATCCGAAGTAATGTAGTAACGGGACGGTCTGAGTCCGTTCCGGTCAAGTACGGCTCCCATGATATCTCCATCTGAAAAAAGTATGGACGCCGGACCATCCCAAGGTTCCATCATCGTTGCATAGTACTGATAGAAATCCTTCTTGGACTGGGACATCGTTTTATTGTTTGCCCACGGCTCCGGAATTGTAATCATCACTGCAAGCGGAAGCTCCATGCCGCTCATCACCAGAAACTCCAGTGTGTTGTCAAGCATGGCAGAATCGGAACCCTGCGCATTAACCACAGGTAACACCTTATGAAATTCATGACTCAAGAATGCAGATTCCATATTTTCCTCGCGGGCAAGCATCTTATCCACATTGCCGCGAATCGTGTTGATCTCACCGTTATGTACAATAAACCGATTCGGATGCGCCCGTTCCCAGCTCGGATTCGTATTGGTCGAAAAACGCGAGTGAACAATCGCAATTGCAGATACATAATCTTCACTCTGTAAATCCTTAAAGAAAGTCCTAAGCTGATTGACAAGAAACATTCCCTTATATACGATCGTCCTGCTGCTTAACGATACCACATAGGTATTATCAGAACTCTGCTCAAAAACCCGTCTTACAATGTAGAGTTTTCTGTCAAAGGAAAGTCCCTTTTCCACCGCTGCAGGTTTCTTTACAAATGCCTGCATGATGCATGGCATACACTCTATCGCCTTATGCCCAAGAACCGCTGGTACACAGGGCACTTCACGCCATCCTAGAAATTCCAGACCTTCCTTCTCAACAATGATCTCAAACATCTTTTTTGACTGATTTCTCTTAAGTTCATCCTGCGGAAAAAAGAACATCCCCACACCGTATTCCCGCTCACCGCCAAGTGCAATTCCAAGGGAGGTTGTGACCCTGACAAAAAAGTCATGACAAATCTGGACTAGAATGCCTACGCCGTCACCAGTCTTTCCCTCTGCATCCTTTCCGGCTCTGTGCTCCAGATTCTCTACGATTTTCAGGGCATTCTCCACGGTCTCACGCGTCTTTTCCCCCTTGATGTTGACCACCGCACCAATCCCGCAGTTGTCATGTTCAAATTCTGCCCTGTGAAGCGGCGCTTCGGGAACATTCATCTTTGCATCAAACATCTCATTCTCTCCTTCTCTCTACTCACTTTTGACAAAAAAGAGCAGCCAAAAAACAGTGTGAACCGTCTTTGGCTGCCTGAAATCCTATATTTTGTTTCTATATGCTTTTCACATTATAAAAAATTTTAGGGAATTTGTAAAGTGTTTCTTGCGAATTTTTTTAACTTCCTAGTTGTATCCTCGAAGCCGCTCACAAACATGCTCTAAATCTGTCTGTGTTGTTATCTTCATATTTTGCTCGTCTCCCGGTATCATAACAACATCCAACCCTGCCAGTACTGCCGGTTCTGTCGAACCATAAATCTCACGTATTCTGTCTGGAAACAGTCTTTTGTTCGCCTCGTAGTATTTTCCCAGACGAAAGGTTTCCGGCGCCTGCCCTGCATAGACCTCACTCCTGTTAATCAGCGCGCTGATCTGCCTCCCATCTGTGCTTTTGTAGATGGTATCTGTCATAGAAAGCACAGGCAGCACACCATCATGACCCTGTATTGCATTCAGGCTGTCTGTTATCATCTGAGCGGAAAGGAATGGTCTCGCCGCATCATGTATCATTACGATGTCCGAATCACCTGCATAACTTCTGATATCCATTAATCCATTATATATGGAAAGCTGCCTATTTTCACCAGGAGTTGAAAATTTGCAGAACTTCTTATTTTTATCGTACTGTTTCAGACATCCCAGTATCGTTTCCTGCCACTGCGGTGCCGCCACGATCTGTATCCCATCAATTTTTTCATGGCGGGACAACTGCTCGATGCAGTATGATATGACAGGTCTGTCATAAACCTTTATGTATTGTTTTGGAATATCTGCCCCCAGGCGGGTGCCACTGCCGCCTGACAGAATCAATGCTGTTACCACTGCTTCCGACCTCCGGTTTCTCAGAATTTTAAGTCGCGGATCCCTTTTAAAATTTCACCATACGGCTTCTTCTTGCCAAATAGTAAAGAGGAACCCAATACAAAGCCATCAACCCCCTTGGGCGCAAATTCCAGTATTTTATCGGCACTGCAGGCTCCATCCCAGTACAGTTCAAAATGCATTTCATCCTTTAAGGACAGAAGCTTTGTGATTTTCTTTCCTACATAGGGCATAAACATCTGTCCCGCGTTACCAGGATTCACTGTCATCACCAATACCTTTTTGACGATGCGCAGCATCTCCATGACCGTCTCTACACTGGTTCCCGGATTGATTGCAATCCCCGGTATCAACTTTGCATTAATAATCTTCTGCAGGGTCGTAGAGGGATGATACTCCGCCTCTGGATGGATGTAAATAGTATCTCCTGCCCTTAGTGCATTAATAAACAGCTCTATCGTATTATTAGGATGTTCTACCATCAGGTGCACATCTAAAGGTTTCTTTGCCACAGATGCAATGTAGCGCATATCATTTAAGGACATGGCATAGTTCGGGACATAACGTCCGTCCATAATATCGATATGGAAAGAATCAATACCGCCCTCCTCAAGCTGTCTGATCTCATTTTCCAGATTTCCATAATTGGCACACATCATTGATGCCATCAATTCAAAGTACATTTTATACTTCCTCCTGTTTCCCAATCCTTGTAATCCTCCAGCGTTATTCAGCACGCATAATCATATACTTTTCACCAGAATCAAACTGCACAGCCTGATTTCCTGCGCTATACAAGATCAGACATATCCGTCATCCTGTTAAAAAAAGCATCCTCCACCTTCAACGCCCAGAAATCCTCATCCCAAATCTTAATATGGTGTATCTGATTCAAAAGATTCTCGTCCAGTTTCTGGTCCGCCTCTGTTTCGTCGTCCGCACACAAACTGCAATATATCTGAAAATAATCTATGACTCCCGCCTGCATTTTTTCAACACACCCAAGCTCCTGCTGTGTTCTTGTTTCATGGTTATAGCATGGTGTTCCATCTTCACGAAATCCCACGATAGATGGTTCCTGAGAAGTCAGAACGGTCTCCAGAATATAATAATCCTCATAGATGGCATTTTCCCGCAATTCATCCTCCTCGTAAAATGCCGTAATGTCAAGCGCCTTATCTTTCATAAACGATTTTTCTATCTGAAGAAAATACAGCCCTTTCAGCCTGTGGTCCACAAGTCTGTTGACATACATCTGGCAGGTACCTTTTGCCACAAAGTCAAAAAAAGCGATATCTCCTGGTACATTTGGAATACTCTTAATATATTTTTGATAATAGAGCCTTTTTTCTTTGGTCTTTTCTATGATATCCTGCGAAAAATCAACCAGCTTTTTTCCTGTTAACGCTTCCTCCTTCACATCGATTCCAAACCGTTCCCGCAGCTGACCAGATAATGTACCGCCAAATTTCATTGTATCCACATACGCAATATCTGCTTCATCCTCAATCCCTGCCCTGATGGCCGCAACACGCGAAGAGAGAAAATAAACAGACAATTCATCACCGCATAACATATCATAAAGCTTTTTTATCAGATAACCATCCCTCGCACAAAACCAGACATTTTTGATATTTTTTTCAAGAACCTGCTTTCTGAACCAAAATACAAAATCTGTTATAACCGGCGCCATAAAAAGATAGCCGACATCATATGCGCTGCAGACACCCAGCTGCATATTTTGCGTTTCAAACTGAAACGGACTGTTAAATAACCTTGCCACAAACATGCCAAGCTTTATCCTTGACGACAGACTTTCGGTATATTCCCACATGCCAAGATAACCTGTCATCTCGAACAAATCAATTCCGCTGTAAATCTGACAGCCCAAAATCCCACACCTGTCGGCGCTTTCCACGTCAGCCGCCAGGTCATCCCCTATATGAACACAAGTATTTTCCTGCAGCCTATTCTTCAAATGATAGAAAAGCCTTTGTGTTTTTCCCGTATTATATTCACAGGATGCCAAGATATCCGTATAGCAGGTAATACCGCATTTTGCAAGCAGCTGCTCTATTTGGTTCCTGCTATAATAAGTATCTGTTGTAATATATACCAACTTCCCTTTCCTATAAATTTCTGCGGCAAAATCCGCCATTTCCTGTCTTGGCGCCACCAGCCCGCAATCTGTTTCCCATTCCATCTGTGCCAGTTCCTCCGCACTGGTCAAAATGCCCGAAGAATGCGCTAACACATATTGATAGATGTTTAATAACGTAGGGGCACGATCTTTGGATAATTCTTTTTCAGCCTGCTGCCTTTTTTGCAGAAAATTTTCTATATAAATACCCTTTTTCCTGAACCTGTTTTCTGTCAGCTCCGCTACATCCGACGGGAAAAGAACCTGACGCATGATCAGTGTATCAAATAAATCAAAACTGACTGCATCTTTGTCATCAGCCAGCCCTGCCAGCTGATTTCTGGTCATTCCCTGTCCTGAAAAATGATATGTACCCTGCTGTGCCCCGCATAAGTCTCTGCCCCTGACATCCGTCAATTTCATTTGATGCCCAACACAATATTTCCCAATTTTTTTAGCTATCGCCCTGCACGAACCAGGTCGCGCTACGACAATAATCAGTTTTACACCTTCCTGCGCACAGTCACATAAAGATATAATGCGTTTGCCGTAAATGTACCCTTCTTCCTGAAAACTATCCAGCAGCCCAACAATATGAAATGTCCCCTCCAGTATAGACAGCACTTTTTCTGTTTCGATTCCAAGCCCATATAATGCAATCGGACAATCAATATATTCAATAAAACTCTGTTTCAAGTTATCCATTCCCTTATGCTCTCCACCCTCAAACCAATGACACTCAAGTCCCCATCTGCCCGCTTTGACGGTCATATCAATCAGGATTGAGAAATGCTCTTTTTTACAATCTCCATAAGATTCTTCTCAAATACCCCCATTGAAAAATACGTCTCATATACCTTTCTGGATTCCTCACCCATTTTCTTTAACTGCTTCATATGAGACATACACCATTTCATTTTTTCCGAAAGTTCCTGTACATTTTCACTATGAAACACAAGCCCGTTCCTGCCATCCTTCACGTATGCTGCCGTACCTGCTGCATCCGATAAAATGCAGGGCACAGAATGCATCATGGCCTCTGCACAGACCGTAGGCATTGGATCTTCCCTCGACGGACAAATCATCACATGCGCCTTCCTTAATACATCATTGATACACTGTCTGTGCATCGTTCCGGTGAAAATAATCTCCTTCATATCCCGTGTCTGCTCTAACAGTTTAGCCGCAAACATAGAAGATTTCTGCCCCACCAGATAAAATTCAGCCTTCCGCCTTAGTTCCTCTGGCAGTAATCTGACAGCCTGTATTAAAATATCCTGTCCCTTCCTGTTCTCTATGTAGCCGATTGTAACAAAGCGGATTTTATCCTGCGCCTCATCATCATGCATCACATCATCCTTCCCGCATACAGTATCCTCGACTCCATATAGCAGCTCCTTCACAGGCAGTTTCGGCAAAAATGCATGAACTGCTTGTGCCGGGACTCTTCCAACAGAACAGGCTGTAAGATGATCTGTACTGATCAATCGTAAAACTTCCTGTCTGACACCGTGATAAAAAAATTCAGAATCATGAAGCCACCAGAGAACTGGTACATTCTCATCACGCTCTGTCAAAAACACATGATAGTTGACTGTATTGCACAGAATGAAATCAAATCCATGAATCCAATCCGCATTCACCATCGTTTCTATCTGAAGATTCACATCCACCACCACAGGAATTGTCTCCTGCAGTAATTTATCTCTTAACAGACCATCCAGCATAGAAGCTACCATTACCTGATAACCATTATTCTTCAATACTTTTGCAGCATGAAATAATGCCAGAGCCGGTCCGCCCAGTTCCAGATCATGTGACAGGAGCAAAATTCTATTATGCTCCTTGTTAGCAGACAGAATCATTTTGTCCGCACATGCATAATATTGTATATCCCTTTTGACGAAATCATTATATATCAGCCAGTGCAGATCATAAAAATGCACGATTCTGCGCTCTTCCGCACCAAGTTCCAAAAGCTGCTGCCGCATTTCCTTTATGTAAAAACTTAAAATGACAATACTGTCATAATCCAGCTTTATCCCCTCCGACGGCGGCAAAACCTCTATTCCATCGACGAAGGTATGCTGCATGACAGGAGAATTATCAAGCAGCGCCAGAACATTCTCTCTGGGAAACCATTTTTTTAACCTGTTATAATAATCACCTGTACCAAAAAGTAAAAAATGCATCCTGCTGCCCTCCTCTGTCTCTACAGTCATGTACGTCAGAATGTTCTCACTGGCTTCTTCCATACGATCTGCTTCTGGTCTATCCCCATGTCCAGCAAAACACGAATCATACTGTCAGCGTATTCCTGTCTGCTGACAGCTACCAGGATCAGATCATACTTCGTTTTGGAAATCTCAGTCGGACTGTGGATGCCTTCCGTCTGCTGATTATTTCCATCTACCCACAATACCACTTCATATCCCATTTTTGTAAGTTGTCTGAAATAGTCTTTTCCCGCCTTTCCGGCGCCATAAAGCACAATCTTTTTTCCCTTCAACCCATCTGTATCCAGAATAAATTCGGGAATCTGGCACTGCGGTGAAAATCCCATTCCGCCGTTTACCGCCATCACTGCGGTGACTGTTACCCAGCACTGTAACTGTGACAGTAAATCTTCATGAAATGGATGTCTTGCAAAATCAGGCTGCAATGCCAAATATGCTTTATTGATATCTGACAGCATATTGGGATTTCCACCGTGAAACATAGAGCCTGTACGATAGCGGTAATGATAAAAACACTTATGACTGATTTGAACTGCCCCGCTAAGGATGAGATAGTGATATAAAAATACACCGTCCTCCGCAAAAGCATTGTCCGTATCAATCTTCCGATAGACCTGTCCTGCCATCTCTGTCCGATATAACTTATTCCAAATCCAGGGCGTCAGCCGCTGTAATACATCTGATTCCTTATCATAAAGCATTGTTTTCAGCAAAAATGCTTTATCTGCTCCATGATATTCCCCCTCGTCATACTGATCCAGATATTCTGTCACGATATCTGGCTTCGTTTCATAATGCACTCCTGTTGAAACCAGATCTGCATCCTGTATCTGCTCTGCTAGAAACGCAGCCATTCCCTCGTCAATCCAGTCATCTGAATCAACAAACATCAGAAATTTACCCGATGCATGTTCAACCCCTGTGCGCCGCGCGCCTATCAGTCCTTTATTTTCCTGCCTTATGTATAAAATACGCTGGTCTTTCTCAGCAAATGCCTTACAGACCATATCTGACCCATCTGTGGAACCATCATCTATGATCAAAATTTCCAGATTTCGATAGGTTTGTCCAATCACACTCTGCAGGCAGGTCTCCAAATAGGGCTTTGTGTTATATACTGGTATAATAATGCTTAATTTCCTGTCCACATCCAAATCCTCTCACCCTGCTATTTTCTTCTATATAACCGCTAAAATCTCCTGAACTGTATAGATCTTTGTCTTATATTTTCTTCTAAGTTCGTTTCTGACCGAATCATAATTCTGCACCAGAGAAATTATGACTGCATCTACCTCTTGGGGTGCTTCCTCTAATTGGTAAACCGGAATTTCTTCTGTCAGGTAATGTGCATTTCTGTCTATAAAAAAGGCGGTCTCTATATTACATTCTTTTAATTCGCCTGCCAGACGCTTTCCAATATAGCCATCTCCATAAATACAAACCCGGTGTATTCCTTCTGATTGTAAATATTTTCCAACGAAACACCCTTTCTCCCGACAGAATGCCATTTTATTAAGCACAAAAAACATCTCTCTAAACTTTTCCAAAAGACCGATTCTCTCAGAAAGCACATGCTGGCGCATACTCATAATCTGCTTCATTCCCTGTTCATCAAATACACTGTTTTGGGAGAGAATCTCACACATTTCATCTAGGGATGAGAGTTCACGTCTACTGTCCAATGATAAATTTTTACCATTTACAACATGTTCAAATAATATGTCCTGATTTAGGACAAACTTGGCACCCTGTGCAGTCATACAGAGCCAGAGCAGATAGTCATCTGCACAATTTGTCCTCATGATGTTCTCTGTCCATATTTTCGGGAGCGATGCGCGGCGTATCAGTACCTGTCCTGCGGAGATGATGGGATTGCCTTTTTGCATCATGTAGTCTTTGGATATGACTTCTTCGAACTTCCTGTCAGCGTTATAGAACTGCTGGTTCTCATGGATACATCGGCATACTGCGGCATCGTCATCTCCTATGCTGGATAACTGGCTGCTGATGTAGTCTGGATATAAAATATCGTCCTGATCAAGAAAGACGACAAAATCACCATTCGCTGCTTCAAGTCCCTGAATTCTGGCCGCCTGAATGCCTCTGTTTATTTCTGTATTCAGGATATGAATCGTTATCGTATCAGAGAAAAGAGGTTCCTCTATTTTTTCATGCGGATCATCATTGGACAGAATCAGTTCTATTCCTTCTTGATTTTGTGCCTTTTCCTGACATATTTCTGCCATTCTGATTAACTTGGGAATATATTTTTTCCCCTGATAGATAGGAACAATTATGCTTACTCTGCCATTATAAGTTTTTTCCATAGTATACCTCTTTTACTCTTCTAACCCATCCTGTGCAATCTGCATCGCTTATTTTTCTACAATTCCTAAAATTCATTATGGAAATATCTGCTTTTCAGCACATCGCTTTTTGACGACATCCAGTATTGCGGCATAGGCTTCTTTCGTTCCCACCGCTATTATAATCCCATCATCCTCTGCTATATCAGCCTCTTCAAAGGCAATACATCTGTCTTCTAAACTGCAGGAATCTGTCACTAGAAAACATTCAAAGGACCATCCTCTGTAATCAAAATATTCTGCCAGATTCTTTCCCAATATTCCTGCACCATATAAATAGATTCTGGCGTGCGAATCATAAAATTCGTCCAATCTGAAAAAATCCAATTTCGCTTTTTCATGCAGCGGCTGCCCTATTCTTAACATATGTTCTTCGATTAGCTGCACATTATAAATACCTTGATCTTCTATGTATTGAAACGCCTTTAATGCATTACCGAAACCCGGGAAACGCATATCCAGACTTTTGCGCTTTAATACAGGAATTCCTGCGTACCGCACCAATTCATATGAATAGAACATAAATGGGTTTTCATTTACTTTGATGTGGTATTTATGCTGCCCCAGCTCAGACAGTGCTGTCCCCCTCCATCCACATTCATTCAGCAGCTTACTGCACTCTAATTCAAACACACGGACTGCCTGCGAAAACGATTCAGGATATGGCATTGATTCCCAAAAATTTCTAAACCGTCTGTCATCCAAAATGTTTTTCCGAAAAACAAGAAAATAACTCTGTATATGACTGTCATAAGTATATTTCCCCCTCCATGTTCCTGCCGGTGATTTTGTCAGCCCCCAATAGTCTACGGATATTTTATCCATTTTAATGAATAAATCTTCCATTGGATAAAACGGTCCATAAAATGAGTCATTGAGAAGCACTAACTCTTCATAAGCTGATACTTCACTCCATCCAATACAACAACACAACGCATCCTTGTAAGCCCCTGCATCAAAGCCTGTATTGTCTCTATAATATACTCTATCCGCATAGACATTGATATTTTGAATACCCCTTTTTATTTCTTTAAAATTGCACACTACTGCCAAACAATCCACAACTTTGCGCAATTCCTGCAGCATATAACCAATGTAATCATCTACGATATTCTCACAATCATATGTGACATATATCCCTAACCGCTTCATAGTACGCACCATCTCAGCATATTCATAGATTGAAACTCAAAAAATATCATCCAATAGACCCAGGTAAGTCCAAAGCCACCTGCCCCATATATCGCAATATTTTTCACCCTAAACCTCCGATTTCTAATCTGGATAACAAATGATACGTTTATATTTTCGACTTATTAAAATGTCAATGATCTCATTCTGTGAAACTGTCGCTACTCCTACTACTACCATCGTATCCTTATCATCCCACTCATCTACGATACAAACAGGGATTCCATCAATCATATCCTCTTTCTTATCCCGCGTCACTAAAAAGCACTTAGGATATCTTCTTTTGTCCTTCAACTCCCGATATATCTTTCTGGCGATATGACCTGCGCCATAAATAACGAATTGATCCGGCTTTAAGTTCTCCATCTGACTCTCATATAGTTTTCTTTGAATATGACTGCATAATCCGTATTTGTGAACGAGACAATCCAGAACATATTCCAGAACGTTTAGATCCTGAATGTTTTTTCTTGCTGCCATATTCTGAAACCGGACGCAGTCTGTGTACAACTGACTGCTTTGTCCGGATAACAGTGCATTATTCATGAACAGAGAAACCATAGACTGCTTGTTGACGAAATCTCCATGTTTGATAAGAAGCAGTATAACCGCCTCGCGCAGTGCTTCCAAATTCGTGGAAATGCTTATTTTTGAGTGATAAACCAATACCAGCGGGCAGGCTATATATCCGATCTTCTCCTTCTGCGCCAGTCTGATCACAAATTCATAATCCTGAAGCCGCGGCATTTCTTCATCAAAATAACCGATTTTGTCAAAAACGTCTCTTTTGACTATGAGCGTCTGCGTGCTTACCACATTACAGTCTGCCAGCACATTCATTAATTCGGTTTCATACTTTTTCTTATCCTCATAATCATCAGGTACGATACGCTCACTCCTGCCATCTATCAGGCGGTGTGCACAAAAACCGGCGGATAAATCTCTGTCTATCATATCCTGCAGCTGTATTTTTAATTTATCCTTAACCCATTCGTCATCACTGTCCTGAAAAGCAACATACTGTCCCTTTGCAGCCAGAATGCCTTTGTTTCTGGCTGCATTAGCGCCCGAATTTTGTTCCGATGTAATTACTTTAATTCTCTTATCCTGAAATTCGCGAACTACTTGTAAGGAATTATCATTGGAACAATCATCCACAATAATTAATTCCAGATTTGTATAAGACTGATTTAAAACACTCGCTACTGCGCGGCCAACTGTCGTTTCTCTATTATACACAGGGATTACTACAGAGACCAAAGGCGCAGACAGATCACTAGATCTCATACAGAATGTCCTCTAACGAGACAATCGGACACTGAATTTTTCCAGAAAGATTTTCCTCAATCTCATCAAAATAGTAGATTGCGGTTACTACTATAACATCCACTGGCTCCAACACATCCTCT
Source organism: uncultured Lachnospiraceae bacterium (assembly GCA_947174615.1). GTDB lineage: Bacteria > Bacillota > Clostridia > Lachnospirales > Lachnospiraceae > COE1. The sequence continues at coordinate 11,921 of CAMWJQ010000002.1, read as the reverse complement.
GGCGTCACAACATCCACATCCGCATAAATTATATCCGCATTCTTATCAATAATATAACGCACAGCAACATCCGTTCCTTCCAGTTCGTCATACAGACGTTCTCCCAACTCTTTCATCCCATAAATCGCCACCGTCTGATACTGATTCTGCTTGAAATATTCAACAAGTGTCTTCCCCTTCTGATGTATGCGCAGCCATTGATCAAATGCCATATAAAGCGCATGAACTTTCCTATGTCCTTCCATCAGCTCATTGATCTTCTTTGATGATGCTCTCGCTGATACTGCGCCTCCGGTCACGACTCCCGCCGCCATACCTGCCAGTCCTAAAACTGCTCCGCCAAGTTTCTTTTTCATGTGATTTTCCTCCACTTTCTAAATCGAATTTTATATCACTGTATACATTACTAGCTGCCTGCATAATGTTTTCTTAAAGATACTGATTGACATCTATTTTTAAGTATTTTAATACCCGCTCGATCTGCTCATCATTTTTTCCATAAGTAACATTAATACGGGACAATCCTTTATCAGAACTGCTTTCTATCGAAATAATATGTCCGCAAATCCCCTTCGTATTGACAGTCCTGATTCCAGACTTCCATACACAAAAATTCAGCCACACATCATCCGCATATGGCACCAACTCCATAAAAGCATCCCGATTCAAAACTTCTTTCCTGAAGCGAAACACAGGGAGCAATGTTCCGGCGCCACTGGTAAAAAAATTCTGAAAAGAATGTATTTCTTTCATATGTCTTCGCGCTTCATAATGGATCCATTCATTGTACGGGCGCAGTCTTCCACCATGTTTCTGTATATAATGAGAACGGTGGCATACAACATTCCCCGGATTCTTTCGATAAGTTTTCACTAATATTTCCAGCATATCCTCTGTATAAATAATGTCATCATCAACTACTACAATATAATCATCCGGATACTCCTTTGCTGTATAATAAAACTTCTTATAGGATCTCAGATTGTCACAGTAACATATCTCAAGCCCCCGCTTTTGTTGTTCCTTCAACCGTTCTGGCAGTCTTACATTTCGAAACTCATCCTCCGCCAGCCATAAGATGATTTTATCCGGTTTATATGACTGTCGCAGAATACTTTCTATTGTAATCCAGCTCTTGTTTATCCGTGCCGGGATTGATGTCATAGATAGAATGAATCTTCTTTTTCTTTTGTTTTCTAATTTGATACCTGCCTTTTCACACCTGAATATTTTATAGTACCATGTGATCAATTTTTCATAGAAAGAGTCTCTGGTCTGTACTCCAAATATTTTTCGCAGACAATACTTTAGCTTGTAACACGCCTTAACCAGTTTCATAATATCACCACTATATTTTGTATATCTTTTTTCATTCACCAAAATCAAAACATTTGCTCTATCATATCTATAAATGAAATGCACTTATAACGAAATAATATCAATGCACGTTCTCTTTTAAGCTGCCTGGAAAAACTACTTATCCCACCCATTCTAAAATTTGCAATAACTCTATGAATCCGGACAAATTTCACTCTATTACTCTTATATAGCCGAAGCATCAACTCATAGTCACCTGCGATCTTAAAACTATTCAGAAACAATCCAAATTTCTTATAAATACTCCTTGTAAGAAAACATGCTGGATGAGGAATCATCTGTTGTGGCAGATTACGATGACTCCTTCTTAATATACCAACACAATGACAGCCGTTAAACATTTTGCAATATCCATAGATCACCTGATATTTTTCACGCCCCAAATGCATCACAATATTATCCACAGCATCCTCCTCATAGAAATCATCACTGTTGATGATTCCTATAACATTTCCATGCGACATTCGTATCCCCTTATTCATGGCATCATAAATTCCATGGTCAGGCTCACTTACATATTTCAATCTGCCCTGAAACTGAATCTCGTACTCCTGAATAATTTCTAGGGTACCATCCGTTGAGGCACCATCCACAATGATGTATTCAATATCTTGATAGGTCTGATTCAGTACACTTTCAATCGTCTGCCTTATCGTTTTCACACTGTTCAGACATGGTGTTATGATCGATATTTTCACATCCTTCACTCCATACTCTATATTCTAATCCAATCTGTTGGAAAGTCTGGCATCTCTACTCCCTGTCCTCTTGCATAAGTCCATACACACGTTCTATGGCATGCACCAAATCTGCTCGTACAGTTCCAACCCCCTGTCCTCTAAGTAGTATATGGCAGCCTCCCTATTTTCCGCAAAGCTTATACAGTAATAATTCCCGTTCGCAATCGGAACCTCTTCCGGCTTTATAATCGGTACTTTACAGTAAATCCCTTCTCTATTGGTATCTATAAATGCTGCGATCGATACATCCGGAAATAACTTTTCAAAAACGCTCAATGCGAGTCTGCCCCGTTTTCCCGCGCCCCAGATATATGCTTGTCCTCCGTACAGTTTCTTTCGTAAATATGCATAATACATTCCCCTGTGATAAATCCACGTCTCCCCTTCAACATCTATACCCCTCAGCTGTGATTCCATCTGCTCAGTCTCATTTCCGATAACACGAAATACATCCAGACTCTTGAAATGTTTATTTCTTAATATCTCCTTATAATATTGGTCAATCTGCCGTCTGACTGTCTTTCTCGAAAAACATTCTTCCCATGTTCTTTTCGCATTCTTGTGTATATCCGCTATTTTCCCATTCTTATAATATTGAATGCATTCCAATACACTGTCCCTAATGCCTTCCACGGTAAAGTCCCCGCAGATAAAAGAATTATACTTTTCCACAAACAACTCCGGAACACCTGCTACTGGCGTAGAAATGATAGTCATATCATATGTAAGCGCTTCCACCATAGATGACGGAAATGATTCCTCCGTGCTGGCACAAAGCAGACAATCGCATTCTTCCAGCAATGGTACAATATCGCTGACAAAACCATGAAAATGGATATATTCTTTTAATCCATGCTCCTCTACATAAGAAATGCATCTCTCGCCATAACAGTTGCTGATATTCCCCGCTATATGTAACGCTAACTTATGAGATAAGACACATTGTTCTATGGCACGGATTGCAGTCAATTGATTTTTTCTCTTGCACACATTCCCCATCATTAATATCTTAATTTGTTTTAACTGGCATATAGCTTTGCTTTTCATCTCATCACGTATAGCAACTGGTCTGATACATCTTGACTTAATATTTAGCTGTCCCTGCCATAATTCCGAATACATTTTAGAATCACACATATGATACTGCGCATATATATCTGCAGGGCACAGGTTAAACTCATTTTTCTGCAGCTGATAAATATTCATGAGGTGTGGGATTCTTAATTTTCTGGAAACGTATTCCACCGCTACATTCAGCTGTACACTATGAAAGAATGCTATATTTTCTTTTTTCGCAAATTCTTCAATAAACGGAACGCTTTCCATTGCTTCTGAATAATCAATCTTAAAAAAATTATAGGATGTATAAAATTTCATACCTATATGGGCTACATTCAGCTCACAGCAGCGTTTCTCATACTCTTGGTTCGAATTTCCGTTGTCATCCGTTGGAATGACAACGATCACATCATATAATTCTGACATCAAACCTGCCTGCTGCAGCAGCAGGTTCCCCGCACCGCCAAGACCGTCAGGAACATCTAAAAAATATGCAATTCTCATACATAAACTCCAAAAAATTCTACTTATATGCCACAATTATTCATCTGCCGAATCCACACTGATCAGACTCCCATCTTCGATAACTTTCAGCTTCTCAAACTCTGTAAAATTGCTTATTTGTATGGCATCATACGAAATCCCAAACTCCTTTATCAGGGATTTCGCAATATGAATACACTCACCTATGTTCTTAACCAATACAAAAATTTTGTCAAATGCATACTTTTTAATCTCCCCGGGCTTAATCACTTTTCTCCCCGCGTAATATCCTTTTTTACGGTTATCAATAAATGCCACTATATTGTATTTTTCATTAAGTTCCCGCTCCCGTTCCCGAAAATGAGTTCCTAGCCCATACACTAAAATAGTTTCTTTTTTATCATCCTTCTTATCATTTATTGCTGTACTATTCCCATATAATGATACAAATGCCCGTTTTACTTTATCTGAAACAGTAGTCTGATCAGGCAGGGAAAACTGTTGCTGTTCCCCGCATATCATTGCCGTATCAAACCGCTCCGTCCTGCCGCAATGAACCCCTGATCCGTCAAAGCCAATGTTATGGATCAGCGAATAATACGGATTAATGCATATTCCCCCACGCGCAATGACATTCAACGCCCAAAACACAGCCCATGAATCGCAGTCTCCCCTGACATTGCCGACCAATGTATCTTCCAAATCATTTCCCCATAATGCCAAATTTTTTGATGGTTCTTCTTCCTGCTTCATTTTTCTGATTATTTCATAATTTTTTTCGTATATTCCCCATCTGTCCTTCCATGTCCCCCACCCCCATGAGGAGATGCGTCCGCATCCATAGACATCATACTCGCCTTTTTGCAAATGGATTGGCCATGCATATCCGGATACAGAGTACACTCTCTTATCGCTTTCATATTTTTCAAAACATTTCTGCATAAAAAAGATAAAATTAGAAGCAGGCACACAGTCGTCTTCAAGCACAATCACCGCGTCATATTCTTCTAAAGCATAGTTGATTCCTGATATGATAGAATTTGCCAGACCTTTATTATATTCTGATGTTATGACCTCATGCTCACACCAATCTATAGCGTGGATTAATGATGCAACTTTTTCCCATTCCTGCCTATTTGTACCTTCTTCCATGCCATCCTGAAAAACAAACAGTTTCTGCGGAGACACCGAGTTGCATTTTAACGCTTCGATAACCTGTTCTGTATGATAGCTTCTGTTATATGTAAACAGTAATGTAGCTATATTCATTCCATCTCCCCTTATTCATAGTATTTTTTAATCTATTTCATAATTTACATATTATAGATATCCGTTTTATATTTCCCAAGATTCTCCCGCAAAAACGCTATGGTATTCTGCAGCCCCTCCTCCAGCGAATACTGCGGTCTCCAGTCAGTCAATCTTAAAATCTTTTCATTACAGCCAAGCAATCTGTTGACCTCGCTTTCTTTCGGACGGAACCGCTCTTCGTCGCATACAATTCTTGCATTCGGTTGTATCTGCCTAATTAATTCTTCTGCTATCTGCCCAATAGATGTCTCTGTCTGTGTGGCGATATTGATTTCCTCTCCTATTGCCTGGTCTGATTCGTAAATGGATATAAAACCATGCACCGTATCTTTGACATAGTTAAAATCGCGCGTGGGCGTCAGCGCTCCCAGCTTAATTTTCATACTGCCCGCAAGCAGCTGCGTAATGATCGTGGGAATGACCGCTCTCGCCGACTGCCTTGGACCGTATGTATTAAAAGGTCTTACAATCGTTACCGGAAGCTGAAACGAACGGTAAAAGCTTTCCGCTAATCTGTCCGCTCCTATTTTCGTTGCCGAGTAAGGCGACTGCCCCTGAAAGGGATGTTTTTCATCTATAGGGACATACTGCGCCGTTCCGTACACTTCTGACGTGGAAGTAATCAAGACTCTCTCGATTTCCAGTTTTCTGGATGCCTGCAGCACATTCAGCGTTCCTTTTATGTTCGTGTCCACATAAGCGTCCGGCGAATGATAACTGAACGGAATAGCAATCAACGCCGCCAGATGGAATACCGCTTCTGTGCCGCGCAGCGCCGCCTCCACCCCATGCGGATCCCGTATATCGCCCTGGAATATTTCCACATTTTCCATAATTTCTTCAGAAACGGTGTCCAGCCACCCCCACGTATTAAAGGAGTTGTAATAGACAAAAGCCTTTACCTGATACCCCTTTTTAACCAGTTCTTCCACTAAATGACTGCCAATGAATCCATCCGCCCCGGTTACCATTATTTTCATAAGCATCTCCTCTGCGCCCTTAAGCTTCCTTAACATATATTCTGATAAGATTGTTTTTCTTAAAGGGAAGTTTTTCCAACAGTTCAAGCATCCCGATATCCTTTATCTTTTCCGCCAAATAAATCATTGGCTGCTTCAAAAAAGGTATTTTCGTATATATACCTGATTCATATACTAATCTAAAACCAACTTTCTTCGCATATTGATCCATTTCGTTTTTGGAAAATCCCCAATGGTCTATGTCTTTTGATTTTCCTTCCTTGTGGCTTTTTGCATCAAGATCATACCACAAAAAATATCCACCTTTTTTTATAGATACATAAATATTTTCTAATGCACTCAGTATTTCCTTATCTGTTGCGAAATGCATCAGCACCACAAATGCAGTAATTCCGTCGAATTGCTCATCAAATGGAAGTCCCGCTCCCGCCACCGTCAAATCCCCCCATTCATAATGAATTGCAGGATTCATCATTTTACAAAACTCCAGGCTGTTTTTCGAATACTCCATGCCGCACACCTGATCTGGATTCGCAAATAATTCAGCCAAAACTCGTGTGTTTGTACCAAAACCGCATCCGCAATCACACACCCTTAGTTTATCTAAGCTCCTGCCTCTCTTCTCATATAACAGATTTACAAAATCTTTAAGTATCTGTGCCGCTTTCAGTTCCCCATAAAAACCAACCGGGTTAATGAGCGAATATAGATTCTTTTTGATACTCTTTCCATCATATTGCTGTCTGTCATATCGCTCTTTAACAACTCTTTTATAGCTCCGCATCTTCCTTCCTCCCAAAATATTTCTTTCCTAAACCAATTTGCAGCATTCCTCAACGGCATTACAGATATACTCAATATCTTTTTCCTGCAGCTTTGCATACATCGGCAGTGTTATCTCATTATCCGTCACGTATTCCGTATTGGGCAGCTTTCCGGCAAATTCCTGATAGACCGAAAAACGATGAATGGCCGGATAATGAACGCTCGTCTGAATCCCTTTTTCATGCAGCCTGTTTCGAACCGTATCCCGCTTCTCCGCGTTGGAATTTTTCAACACAACAGGGAATATATAATTACTTACAAACTCCTGATTGTCTGTAAAAGGAACAGCGATATCATCCCGTTTCATGAGCCGCGCACAGTACCATTCCCTGATCTGTGTCCGCCGCTCCAAATCTTCTCTCAGCTTGTCCAGCTGCACCACGCCAAGCGACGCACGGATGTCGTCCATGCGGTAGTTATACCCCAGATTGGCGATATCATATGCCGTTGCATGACCGGACGCTCTCTGGTATGACATTGTCGTCATGCCATGGGATCGCAAAAGCCTGATCTTCTTGTAGATTTCTTCATGATTGGTAACTACTATGCCTCCTTCCCCCGTGCTGATGTTTTTATTCGAGAAAAAGCTGAAACACCCAATATCCCCTATGGTTCCAAGCTTCTTTCCCTTATAATCTGACAAAGGTCCGTGGCAGGCATCCTCTATAACAAACAAATGGCGCTTATCAGCTATCTCCATAATTTTCTGCATATCGCACGGAAAACCAGCATAATGCATGGGAATAATCGCCTTTGTTTTTTCTGTGATCAACTCCTCAATCTGCTCAGCATCCATGCATAAATTATCAATGCCGCAGATATCCGCAAAAACCGGAGTCGCCCCGACATAGCGGATACAGTTCACTGTCGCCGCAAAAGTCAGGGATGGACAGATCACCTCATCCCCACTTTTGATGCCCAATACACAGCAGGCAAGATGCAGCGCAGCAGTGCAGTTTGTCACTGCACACGCATATCGGACATTCAGCATCTTCGCAAATTTTTCTTCGAGCTCTGCGCATTTAGGTCCGGTAGAAATCCATCTGGATTTTAAGGTTTGCACAACAGCCTTTTCCTCTTCTTCCCCGTAATTTAAATCAAACAATGGAATATCGTACATCTTTGCATGTTCCTTTCCGTATTTCAATATTTAAAAACGCCTGTTTCTATATCCTCGACCGCCTGCCCATAGTCATCCGGTCGTCCAATATCCATCCAATAGCCTATGTGTTCGTACACGTTTACCTTGACTTCCTCTTTCAGCAGTTTCATCATCAACATATCAAATCCAAAATATTGGCAGTACGGTATGTATCCAATAATCTGCTTGGAAGCCGCATAAATTCCCATGCTGACTAAAAAATAGAACTGTGGTTTCTCCCTGAAACCGGTAAGCACACCTTCCGCCGCATCCAGTACCCCGTAATCGACTTTCTGCACCCTGCGGTAACCGGCAATCGAAAAGTTACTGTCCGCCGCGCTGTGCTTTTCCAAAAATGCAGCGTAATTAATATCCGACAATATGTCCCCGTTCATCACCAGAAAATTGTCCGGCAAATCCTTAATCAGCTTCAGCGGTCCTATTGTCCCTAACGGCATATCTTCCAAGGAATACTCGATTTCTACTCCCCATTTACTGCCGTCACCAAAATACGCCATAATAATATCCGCCTGATGATTTACCGTAATAATGATTCTCCCAAAGCTTTGTCTGACTAACTGGCTTATGATGATTTCAAGAATGGGTTTGTCCCCTAACGGGACTAACGGTTTGGGTAACGCCACTGTATACGGCCGCAGCCTTGTCCCTTTTCCTCCAGCCAGAATAACCGCTGTTTTACACATTTCTCTATCCCCTTTTTCTGCTGTTTTCCCGAAGCAGTCTCTGAAACATCCGCTGCCATTTCGGCGCACAGCACTCCCAAGATCTCAGTCGCCACACCAGCTTCCTGTTTTTTGAAACGTCTATTTTTTTCTCCATCGCGGTTTGAACCAAGCGCCCGATTTCATCCATATCCTGAAACTCTAAATATTGAAAATCGTAGTCTTTAAATTCCTGATAACGCAGCCATTCCGCATTGATCAGTATTGTTCCTGCAAAAAGATTCTCACATACACTCCCTGAAAAGGCATCCGTCGTCTGCGCGTTGATATAAATATCTGTCATAATACGAAGGTCAGCTACTTCTTCATTCGTCAAATAATGGCGGAGCACCCTGTATTCACATCCCGTTTTTTTTGCCGCATCCGCAACCTGTTTGATATATCTATCCGTTCCGTTATATGTCATCTGCAAAAGAAGAAAAATCTCTTTTTTCTTTTCTGCATCCATCTGTTCTATTCTCCTCAATACTTCAATATGATGGTGCTCCGCAACCGCACTATATCCAACTGCGATTACCTTTTTGTCCTTGGGAATTTCCCATTCCGTTCTGATATTCTCCGATGTTTTTTCCCCGTCTCTCCTCTGAATAATATCTAATACCGGAAGCCCGAATAATATCGTTTTTGATGGTATTTTGGAAGCCCATGCATATGTCTCCTTAAACTTAAATTCAAGATCCCGGTTGTCAAACGTAATAAAGTCCGCGTGTTTCACAAATAATCCGTTAAAATACAGCTGCCTTCCGCTTAATCGAAGTAAATCACTTCCCCAATAGGAATAAACTAATTTTGCTTTTATTATGTATTTGAGTATCGCCGCGTGTATTACATCATCATAATTAACATATTGCATATTAATTACGTTAAAATCTCCCGCCCGCACAATCGCTCTTATGTAAGCTATATGAGCACATAACCCTTTCAAAAAAGACTTTTCACATTTTGCTTCTGCTATATAAGCTGCCTGACTGGTACAGTCAATAAAATGAACGCCTATCTTCGTATACAAGGAAGCCCATTTTCTGCTTTCACGATCACATCCTTTTTTGACCATCCATATTTCGTAGTTGTTTTTCCGCAGGAATGTTTTCGTAAATTGAAATGTCCATTGTGAGTTTATTACGCCTAAAACCAATACTTTCATAAATGCCAGCTCTCCTCATAAAGACCTTATGCCTAAATCAATAACTTCATTTGATTCTAACCATTCACTACAATCAATGCAAAATGGACAGATATAATTTTCTATTGCACTATTTTGCAGTACTGTCAAAATCTCTGTTACTAGATTTGATCCCACGGCAATAATCATCCCTATTTCATCCTTTTTAAATTGCAGTTCACTAAAACTCCATACTTTTTTGCCTGCATTTATTTCTTCACTTTTCTGATTATCAGAAACAACAAACCCGTCAAACTCTATATTATTATTTCGCAGCTGTTTTTCCATCAGTTTCCCATATACGCCCGCTCCGTAAATAAATATATGTTTACATTTTTTTATAAATTCACGAACTCCATGACAAAGGTATGTTTTATCAGTATATTGTTTGTAAAGATTGGTTATTTCTATATAATATTGTTGTTCTTCTTCATAATCGCTCTCAGCCTCACAACTTTGGCATAAAGAATAAAAATCATTTTCTGACAGCCTGACCAGCTTTTCGAACAACACCCTTAATCGTTTATTGATATAATTCTTAACATGTTCAATATATATACCATTTGTATATATATTATATATTTTAAACAGAACATACTGATTCGCTTCGAAGCTGAGGCAGCTATTAAGATTATTCATTTGCGCACTGGACCATGAATCTGCCTTGCTTAAATATCTGTATACAGACATTGGTCTGTTAAAATAATGAACATTTCCTTTTGTAAAACAATATAGCTTTAACGGATCATCCCCCACCTTTGTATTGAAAAAGAAATCGTCCATGTCCAGCATTTCACTCCTATACACCAAAGTCAGGGTAGCAATATCTCCTGTGCCCCCTATAAACTGTTCAGCAGGTATATCCATTTCTTTCGGGAATGGACTGAATCTATCCTTCTCGCCAGTGTGACAGTTTATTCTCCAAGAATCATGTCCTGTCATAACACAATCAGGATGGTTTTCCATATAATCTATTTGCATCTGTAGTTTATTCTCATCAATCCAATAGTCATCACCCTCACAAGAAGCAATGAATTTTCCTCTTACCAGACTACGCATCATAGAAAATACAAATTGAGATGGATACTTAAATTTGCTATATTGATTCTCTTTTTGATAAATCACATGTATCAGATCAGGATTTTTTTCTTCGTATTCTTTTAAAATGAATGGCGTCCTGTCAGTAGACGCATCATCATGGACTATAATCTCAAATGAGAAATCTGTTCTCTGCATCAGAAATCCTTCCAGCGCATCTCTTATGTATTTTTCATGATTATATGTCAAACAAAAAATTGATGCTTTCGGTCTATCTTTCATCTATTTTGCAATCTCCTTATATATTTTTGAACCGACAGATATACTTTTTTGCTTCTTGCCATTTTTCAAATCCATTTTCGCAAGATCAATGATTGTCATTTCGTTTTCGTAAAAAATCGTATTCCCCATCGCATATTCTATCTCTGCTTTTAATCTTTGCGTTTCTTCCCGTGATGGTATGTTTGGTTTTATCCAGATAAACTCCCCGTTTTCCTTATTTACCTTTAATACATAATTTGCTGAACGCATAGCAAAATAGTAATAAGATTCATCCTCACAATAACCGAAATATTGCAACCATCCATACGTCCATCCCCATCCGGCTGCCTGATACTCAAAATCAGAAGGATATCCCTGATATACTTTTATCTCTTTAGATGCTAAATCCACTATATTTATATCTTCATCCATTGCAGGAAACACAATTAATGAATTTCCCGCATGTATTATTTTCGACACCGATACCTTTTTATCTTGCTTTATTTTTATGGTTTGAAATATTTCTATCCGCTTCTCATTTATATTCCATTTATAAATAATCCCAAACTGATTCAAAAAATATATACTTTCTTCTATGTTAACAGCGTCAGCAAGGCTTTCTATCTCCTCTTTCAATTCATAAATTTCTGTTGTTTGACAGGTAAGATCAAATGCGCTGATTGCTTTCTTCCCCTCTGCCAGAATCCACACTTTATTTCCCACCCTGCAGCAAAAGCGCGGCTCGCCAATCCCGCATAGATCTGTTGTTAGTTCCATAATTTCATCAATATTGGTATTTAC
>CAMWJQ010000001.1 GCA_947174615.1 uncultured Lachnospiraceae bacterium | reverse complement strand
GGTCGGCAGTCCCTGTCCGACAGAGAGCGGCTGGTATTATGCCACCAAACCTGCTGTGACCTATTACATGAACCCCTGTAATTTTCTGACTGAGACTTCCATCTTTCAGTTTGAACAGTTGACTTTTAACAGTTCCTATCATAATGTCAGCGCCATTCAGACTTTTCTGAACAATACTTTTATGAAGGGAAAAATTCCCGGCGACAGCAGAACCTATGCACAGGCATTTTATGAGATCGGCAAGAGCCGCAGGCTAAGCCCCATCCATCTCGCCTCGCGCGTATATCAGGAACAGGGAAGCGGAAATTCCGCACTGATTTCAGGCACTTATAAAGGATTTGAGGGTTATTACAATTATTTTAATGTGGGCGTCAACGGCGCCTCGACCGCAGAGAAAATTCAAAAGGGATTGACCTACGCCAAGCAAAAAGGCTGGAATACACGCTACAAGTCGCTCGATGGCGGCGCTGCAACGATTGGAAACAACTATATCTTAAAGGGACAAGACACCGTCTATCTCCAAAAGTTTAATGTGGATGTCAACAGTCCTCACGGATTGTACAACCATCAATATATGCAGAATGTCCAGGCGCCTGCCAGCGAAGCCTCCTCCATCAAGCGCATGTATGCGGGAACCGGAAGCCTAGACTCCGGTTTCGTATTCAAGATACCAGTCTATCAAAATATGCCTGGAGAGAAAGCCATCAAAAGCATCTCTCTCGACAAGACCAGCCTGCACCTCTACAGATCTGACGCTGTAGAAAATCTTCCGTCATCTGGTTTTAGCGCTACTGCCACACTATCTGTGAAAATCGAACCCGCAGACACTACCGATGACAAGACAATTACTTGGACTTCATCCAATTCTAAGATTGTATCCGTCAAGCCGGACAAAAGCACACACAAAGCAGTCGTGACAGCGCTTGACGGCGGAGAAGCCACGATCACAGCGCAGTCACAAAACGGCAAGACCGCCAAGTGCAAGGTAAAAGTAGAGGCGCCGCTGTACAGTTTCCAGTTGAAAAACCTTAACGCAGAGACCGACACCTCTGCAGCCACATTGTACACAGGGCAAAACCTGACACTCACCGCAGACTATCAGCCAAAAGACACTACCGATGAAGTCCAGATCACATGGGCAAGTACAAATCCTTCTGTGGCAAGTGTCCAAGGCGGCAAAGTGACTGCACACGCCCCTGGCAGCACAACAATCACTGCTGCGCTGGGCAGGTTTTCGGCAAGCTACGACATCCATGTACAGGAATGCAGTGTGACATTTATGTCCACTGATTACACACAGATCTTACATAAAATACAGACAGCAGTTGGAAGCACAATACCCATTGAAAGCTTTCCGACAATAGAAAGCACCGCAGACAAACTATTTATTGGCTGGTTTACGGGCAAAAACGGTCAAGGAACACGGTTCGATGAACACACGCGGATCAATCAAAATGAGATCGTGCTGTATCCCTATTTTGAACAGCAGGGAAAAGGCTTCTATGTCATTCCTGTAGGCGACCAGACTTACACCGGCAGCTCCATCAAGCCGCAGGTTCAAGTGTACGACAGTGTCACATACAATGACGGAAACACGGAATTAATTGAGCTTGTCCAAGGTCAGGACTACACTGTTTCTTATAAGAATAACAAGAACGTAAATACCTCTGCGAAGAAAATGCCAACGATTACGGTAAAAGGCAAAGGCAATTATACAGGAACGGAATCCGTTACTTTCAATATTTTGCCAAAATCGCTTACTGACCACGATATCACTGCTGACAATCTCACTGTGGCATACAACGGCAAGGTGCAAAAAACCTCCCCGGCAGTCTACCGTGATGGTAAAAAACTGACCAAAACGACCGATTACACGCTCAGCTACCCCTATATGAAAGCAGGTGCATACAAAAAAGCAGGCGTCTACCCTATTGTAATCAAAGGAACAAAAAATTATACTGGGACACGCACTGTCAATGTCACCATCAGCCAAAAGACCATGCTCAGTAAGGTATCTGTCTCTAAGATTCCGAACCAGACTTACAAAAATGAGCTTGTCACAAACGGCAGCGGCATTATTCCGGAACAGCTTCATGTAACCTACAAAAACAAACTGCTGGTGCAGAGCACGGACGGCGGAAAAACCGGCGATTATACCGTAACCTACAAAAATAACCGGACTATCGGAACCGCGACTGCCACAATCACCGCAGTCGAGGGAAGCGCCTATGCAGGATCGAAGAACATCACCTATAAAATTGTCGGGCAGAAGCTCAGCAAGGCAGCAGTGAACGGCATTACTGCCAAAACCTACACAGGGAACGAATCGGATGTGCTCCAGCACAATGTCCAGCTGACCCTGGACAATAAAGTATTGCGGGAAAGCAAAGATCACGGCGTAACCGGAGACTATGTTGTCTCCTATAAAAATACTGCCAAAGCAGGGACTGCCACCATAATCTTTAAAGGGATTAACGAGTACAGCGGTGAGCTGAAAAAAACATACAAAATCACTGCCCAGGAGATATCCAACGGGAACAACGCGCTCCATGAAGGCATAACTATGACCTATACCACAGAGGAGGCAGCCTCCAAACCAATTGTTATAACAGACTTGTCCCAGATTACTTCCCCCTATATGAAGGGCGGGGCAAAACCACAGATTTCACTGTACTATAATGGAATGACGCTAATACCAGGCAGAGATTATACTGTTTCCTATAAAAATAACACTGCTGTGACCAGCGCTAATCTGCCCGAACACAGACTCCCAAAACTGACCATCAAGGGAAAAGGCAGCTTCAAGGGAACTCTGACAGGTACATGGCGTATTACCGACGGCGCAATGTCTGACACCAATGAGAAACTGACCATATCCGCAAAGGATATCACCTATAAAAAGAAAGCAAACAGCTACAAAACAACTCTCACCATCACTGATGCCAACGGCAAAAAATTGAGCGCAGGTAAAGATTATGACAAGCATGTCATTTATACCTATGTCAATGATACGCTGGTCTCCACTGCGGACGCTGCACAGATTACCAGAAAAGCAGGTGATGTAGTTGATAAGAATGACATAATCAATGCCAACACCAGGATACGTGTCACCGTCAAGGGCATCGGTGCATACGCTGGGTCCGGCAATGCCACACTGTCCACGACCTACCGCATCATTGCAGCCAACATTAACTCGGCAAAGCTCAAGATCAGCGCTAAAGTTTATCAAAACGGCAGAGAAGTAACGCTGACGCCGGAGGATATCAAACTTACCCTCAATGGCACAGAACTTATACACGGCACAGATTATCTCATTGATGAAAACAGTTACACCAACAATACCAAGAAGGGCAAGGCGTCCGTCATTCTGCGCGGTATTGGCGCAAACTACGGCGGACAGCGCAAGATTACCTTTACAATTACTTCCAAGTCCCTTCTGTGGTGGTGGCGAAATTAGATACAATTAACAATATGTAAAACAAGTCCGTCCAAATCGGAGCCGGTCCCCCGGCTCCAATGCCACGGACTGATTCACCCCTAGAAGTTCACCATTCCGAACCGTTCCATTTGTCGAATTTAAATCACACAGATATACTTTGCCATCATGCTCCTCAAAGCGTGCGTGCATTTTGCTGACAGCAGCGTCCTGTATTACAAAATCCGAGACATTTGCAAGTTTCCCGACAGTCATTGGCAGCCTGTCCAGTGAAATGTTTACCTCTCTGCCATTCATACGACCGCACAGCATCCTCTCTTCCACAACCCCCTCACCCAAATATACCGTCTCATTCTGAGCGCATGGTTTTACGCTGATCGGACTGACAGTTTGACTGTTTACTGCATGATTTACTCCTTTGATGCCAAATTGCCTGTTACCTTGATAAAACAACTCTGCATCTTTGGTACAGCGCTGTCTGTCCATTTGATTTTTCCGTATAGTATCCGAGTACTGCTCTGTACGTGTATGGCTGAGCGCCGCCTGCGGGTATTTTGTATCATATTGATCTATATCATATTTCTCTATAATATCTTTCTCTATAATATCTTTCTCTATAATATTTTTCTCTATAATATTTTTATTTCCTACCGAAGTATAAAACTGCATCTCATCCTGATCTTCGCTCTCCAATGCCGATCCTATTTCCTGACACTGCCTTCTTTTCTTCATGTAGCAAGATAAAAATAAAATAGCTGCCACAATTGCCATACTCATTGCGCCAAATAAGTACAGTTCATTATTTCCACCTAATTGAAACGAATGGAGTAAGCGAGCTCCCAGAATGATTGCACCGGCACACAGCGATACAAAAATGCAAAAAATCCCGCCAATTAAATCCCCGATACTTTTCGTTCCAGATTTGGATTGTGGGGCTGAAAGCTGCGCTTCCTCATACAGATTACAACTGTCATGAGGAGGCGTAGCATAAATATCCTGCGAATACGAAGCAAAGCTGTTCTGGTCTGTATCAGAAACTCCCGCACTGTCTTTGCGGTATCCGGAGGCTGACAGAATACTGTCTGTATCCTGCGCCACACTCTGTTCGGAAGTCTTCTGCCGATATACCAGATCCACGAGTACATGGTCCATCATTGCCCCAATTTCACTGATGACATAATTCGGATTTCGGGTATAGCGATAAATCTGATAGCCAAGCATCACTGCACGCTCGTCTGTGTGGTCAATCTTCGTCAGCAGCTCGTCAATAAATTCCATGAAGGACAGTCTCACATCGCCTTCATAGTCAGGATAACAGACAAAGTACGGCTCCATCTTTTCCACATCAATATAGATCAAGTCCGATTTGATAATAATCTGAGTCCCGTCCAGCAGATATTCCTCCAATCTGTCAAAGAGACTCACACAGCCGGACAACAGCCGTCTTAGATCGTCATATCGTATCTCACTCTTGTCATAAAGTCTGTCGAGCGACTGAAGTGAATTGATCTCATAATAATACCGGCACTCTCCATTGATCCGCCTGTGCGTAACTGGCAAAAGCCCTGGTATATGGTTTTCCAGCAGCATTTTTGTGCGGTAGTCCATACTGCCCTCATCGTCTAATCCAAAATAGCTGCGTTTGCTCAAAATCATATAATTGTGATTCATGCTCCTCTCGAAGCTGATCTCAGGCATAGTCTCTTTCATGCCAAACCTCCATTCCTTTCCGCGTCCGCATTATATCTCCTGCACAGGTCTGTGTGCATAATTTAAAGGGTGTAAAACCTCTATAAGACTTTACACCCTGCTTTGATTCTGCGATTTAATCCTCAAGACTTTCACGAACTCTTTTTAAGTCGCGTTCTAACTTCTTTTTCAGTTTTTCATACTCTTTGTTTTCAATCAACTCAATCTGCTCTTCAATTTTTATCATTTCTTTTCTCAATTCATCCTTGTACCGTAAATCAGATGGCATATAAAAATCACTCACTTTCCTTCACCGCCTTTCCATATCTCTATTGTAGCGGCTTCTATTTTTTCTGTAAAGTACGAATTCACAAAGTGTAAAGCCTTATTCAGTTCTCAAGGTGCAATCAACCCATTCAACACCCGGCAGTCACGGATCGTCCTTGCGGGTCTCAGGCGCTTGGCGCTCCTGCGGATATCCAGCGTCATATCAATCCCCGGCACATACTCACACAGCCATGTGACAAAGGGCATATTGACAACACAATGATACGCCACAGTCACGCTCCCCGCGTCCACAGATACGTCATACTGAAAATCATGTATTGCAAAAAGTTTATCTTCGACAAGTCTTAACGCGGCAGTGCGGGCGGCAGCTTCCGCTTCCTGTGCGGTCTTATAATGACTGCTTGTCCCCCGCAGCGCCGCCTCGTATGCGCTGTGTTCCATGACACACCTGTCATAACTGTAGAATGCCAGAAAAATCATCATCACCGTAAAGAGCATTACCATCGGAAGAATCATAGAAGCCTCCACCGTAAAATATGCTGCCTCATACCGTCTCCTCACAATACGACACATAAAAGATACCCTGCAAACAATGCCGGCAGAAATGGAAGCCTTGTCTGTCTTGCTCCCCTTCTCAACAACAAGAGACCAATTGCAGTCATACACATTAGGAAAGATGCGATGCAGAGTACAAGAAAGCATCTGCGTGCCCCAAATGCAATTCCAACTGCCGCGAGCACCAATCCGTCGCCTTTTCCAATCTGCTCTTTCGATATCACTGACAGACCGATGATACTAAGCCCGACTGCCAACCCTCCCACAGTGTCCAAGATACTAATATATCTGCGAAATGGCAGTGTGGCACAACACGCCAAAAACAATACGACAATCATTCTCCTGCTGATCTGTCTGCTCTTTATATCTATCAGACCCGCTGCAAAGAGCAGTATCCCTATTCCAATCACGATTATTCTATATATTATAGCATTTATCATTACAATTCTCCCATTCTATTTCTACACGCAATATCTGTACGTTTAGTTAACCGCACTTGCTGCAAGCTCCTCTGCCGCCAGTCTCGGATATCGGCACTGCTAGGATCGTTCTTTTCAAACTGCTGCATCCGAGTGTCGCATGATACCGGTTGCCATATCCTGTAATATAGACCACACTGCCGCCAGACGCCCCGCACTCCCCACAGGGATAATATTTCTCACCGTTATGGTTTCTCTGTGTCTCGAGAAAGCTCTTGTCCACTGCCGCAATTGATAATTTTAAATAACTACATCCCCGCGAACGGTGATACACGGTTCCTTCTGGTGTAATATACACAATCTCCTCCTCATTTGATTGGCTGCTGCCACCGCTGCCTGCATGATCATAGCCTGTCCACGCCCTTGTGCGCATTCTGCTGTACATCGTGCGCTGCTTCCAGCCAGCCACGGCTGACGGCGGTTTCATCTGATACTCTGCCACCAAATCGATACAATCCTCCTTCTGCATCACAGACGAACGAAGCCATGAGATTGACGAGGCGCCGCCCGCGAGCAAAGAATTCTCGAGATACGCTGTCCCTAACTTGGCGCGCACTTTCCCTGCCGCAACCAGATAGGTCAATCCAAGCGACTCCGCCATTCCTGCCCCGCCGCCGCCTATTTTCTGGTACTCATAGCCATACACTGCCATCTGCTTTGCTGTGTCGTGCATGGCAGCGCTCATCGCGCCCTGAAACCGATAAATTTCCACGACGGAAATGATATTTAAAAACGCAAACAGAAACAGCGGCAGCACAAGACACGCCTCCACTGTCATACTCGCCCTGTCCGCCTTTTTTACAAGCTGTCCAAAGGAGCAGGGGGACATTCTTTTCAATGACAGAATCAGAGCCTGTATCTGCTGCTTCATGGAGAGCAAGACACCTCCCTTCATATTCTTAGCTATTTGATTTTCTCTCTCACCCTGCACCCAAAAGAACATCCGCCTACTCCTTTGCTTTTTGTCAATCGCCATAACACATTTTCTTATAAAATACAAACTCATGCCCGCCGGCGTCTTCAAATCCAAAATTAACCTTCATGTAATCCATGCAGCGGTCAATCCGAAACCGTTCGTTTCCCGCGGTACGCCTCAAATCCATCTCCACGATATCCAGGCTTCTTGCCGCCTTCGTATCCCGGTTCATCATTCCCAGAAAAATACTCAGATAGTCCTGATAGGATAATCCAGCCGCTTTGCTGCCACTGCCGGATAAATTCCCTGTAAAAAGATCCAGCAGGCTAATATTCCAGTCCCCGGACTTTTTGATCAGCGCAACCTTATCCCCGTCAAGCAGCAGACGCACATCGACAGCAGACTCTGCAAACGCCCATGCACCAAGGATTACTGTCGTGAGCAAATCTGTGAGCTCAGGGGAGAACAGTATCGTACATATGACTGCCGACACCAGTTCTGCCTCTGTCTTTTTGACAGAATCCGAATAGATTGCCGTGAGATTTGATGCCGCCCGAAGTGCAAACAGACGCTCCACACAAGCTCTGATATTCTCTGCATCACTCTTGAATCCATATAAAATATACTCAATCTGGTACTGCAGCAAGCCCTGATTTTTCGGCGCCCTGTAATTTCCACAGTGTTTCATCAAATATGCCCCGTAAATTAACTCATCCACAAGGCTGTCTGGTCTGTCTACTCCCTCGTGCAGACCCATTCCTTGATTTATTTTTCCATTTTTCCTGCGCGCGGAAAAATACGGTCCCGCATCCACCGCCGCCTTGGACACAGATGCGCCATCTGAGAGAACCCATGCCAGAATCCCCTTGCCGACAATCTTATCAAACACGCCTGAGACTTTTTGATACGAGTACCCCTCCTCACTCTCCGCGCCATATTCCACGATCTCCTTCTCGTCAAGCGCCTCCTCAAACGCCTGCTTCTGCGCTTCGATTTCTCCCAGCGCATCCTTGCTGTCCAGACCACTGTTCTTCACGGTATCTAACTGTTCCTGAACTCTTGCCACGAGATCGCCCCCATAGACTGCCTTCATATAATTGACTGCCTGCGCCTTCCAAACCATACAATTCTCATCGCTGGCACAGGATACCTCCGCAATCTCAAGATATGGATTGCGGAGTTTTAATAATGTCGTCTCCCCTGCCAGAAGCAAATCCTGTTCAGGATTCATATTGTAACTCATATACTGCGACAAGCGCTTTTCGATCATTCCTGTTCCGCCAGTTCTTCCGCCATAAGAAGAATCGACAAAGAACACCCCGTACTGTTCTAAAAGCTCGCGGTTGTACTCCGCAAATACGGAATCCAGCCCCAAGTCAGCGACAAGCTCTGCCTGTGCCCTCGTGGCACTGATCGCCGCGCCTTCGATAAAAACGAAGAGCAGCGACAGGACAATGCCAAATATAAGGGACAGGTAAACCGTCAGATACGCATTAAATCTTGTTTGCATTATCTGTCACCTTTTTGAGAATTTTCTCGACAAGGGACTTAATGCTGTCCTTAAAAATAGCTACTAATGCCACCAGCACCACAATAATCAGCACAATCTCAACAGTTCCCATTCCATCTTCTTCCTTCATAAAACTTCTTAAATTTCTCATAATTTTCTCCTCTTTTCTCTAAAAATAAGTTTGTAACGCCGGCACCATAATGATGACCATTGTAATTCCCAGAAGCATCATCATGGGAACCAGCAGTTTTGTCCCTGCCTTCTCCCCCTGCTTTCTTGCAGAATGCTTCCTCTCCTCAAAGGCGTCTGTTGCCTCCTCTTTTAACAGGAGCGGTAAGTTCGCCGCACCTTTTCTAATATTTTGCGACAGCATGGCAGCCAGTTTATTATAACGCGGGATTCGGCAGCGGCGCCCAAAGCGCTCATATGCCATTGTCTGCGTTACGCCGCTCTCCATCTCATAGACCGTCAGGAGCATTTCCTCGTAGGCATAGCGTTTCGCATAACGTTTCGCATTGCGTTTCGCATTGCGTTTTCCACCGCTCTCCTCCCGCCGTTGCCTGTAATCCTTTGCAATTTTATTCCACGCATTCGGCACTGTCATGCCAGCGCCGATCAGAAGTGCAAGGGCACTGACAATCTCAGGGTAATCCATGCGCATCTGTTCTTCCCGCTCTTCCACCTGCCTATGCAGGTCCTTATCCTTTCCATAATAAATAAGAAACGTAAGGAGCGGCGTCGCTGCCAGAAACAAAATCCCTCTGCAGCGTCTCTTGTAACGCCACTGAAGCTGCCTGTTCTCAATTTCTGACGGAAGCGTCATATTGAAAGCCGAACGGCTCTGCGCTTCCGCATCTGACACTTGAGATTCAAGCTGTTCTACGATGTTTGGCTGCACGGCTTTGCTGTATATTCTGACACTTATGTCATATTCTGTCTCAAAACTCTCGCAGGATAATATTGCCGTCAGATTCATAATCACCGGCGCTTCGAGCGTGCTTCGCACAAGTTTTCCAGTGTAATCCATATAGGTATCATCGGTGCGCCACTCCACTGTAAATGGATAACCGAACACACGGTCCATCAGATGCATATCATATTCAATACGGTCCAGGCTTTGGTTCTCTCCGAGAATCCCTGCCTCAAGAACAGGCAGCGCTTCAACTGACATCTGTGTCAGTTCTTCGTTCGAATAGCTCCTCTCTGACACGGTTACCGGAATATCATAGCGTTCTCTTCCATCTTCTGCGACCAATGAGACCTGCTTTGCACCATTCCCAAATGCATTGCGGGGAATCTGGTTCTCCACAATTTTTGTTTCCATTCCGTCTTTTATCCACAAAATGACGGACAAAACCACCCCACAAACCACAATCATACTGCACAAAGACAATTTTTTGATGACATACTCCCGCTGCCGCACCGCTGTATCCCCAGCTGGCTCTAAAGTCTGCAAATCTTCGCGCACCGCACTGTTATACAAGAGCCTGTCTGGTTTTCTTGGCATTCTCTCCAATCGATGATACAGCCACCGCGCAAGTCTCTCCCCTATCTCAATCACCTCCTACACAGCTTCTCTATTTATACTTCAATGTGTAAAATTCTGTCTGAAATCCGACATGCCACGATATAGACAGCAAGGGCTGCCGTCATTAAAATCCAGCCAAACAGATTGTGGTACAGGCTTTCAAAATAGCCCTTGGTGGTCAGCGAGATATAGAAGATAATGAAAAATGGAATAAAACGCATAATCTGCTGTTCAAACCGTTTCTCACTCACCACTGTCTCAATCTCGCGCCTGATTTCCTGCTTGTCGCCAATAATCTGCGCAGTGTTTGTGATAATGCCGCGCAGATCACCCCCACCCCGCTTTGCAATTTGAAATATATCTGCAAAATCGCGGATATCCCGCACGCCGCTCCTGTCTGCAAGGTTTGAAAGCGCACGCTCAAGCGGTTCATTATTGCCCAATTTACGAAACATCAGACGTAACTCCTTTGCCATCACTGACTCTTTGCCATACAGCACCACAATATCCCTGTAGGATTCCTGAAACGCATTTTCTATGCTGTAGCCCGCCTGTAGATTCGACGCGGCACTTAAAATAACCTCTCGAAATTCAATCTCTAATTTCCGCTTACGGTTCAGACATGCATACCGTTCTTTATCTTTCAAAAAATACGCCACCACGGGCATCAACAAAAGCCATGCAAGCACGCTGTCATAAAAAAGCCAGCTAACTGCTGCCATGAACAAGCCGCCGGACAAAAAATACATCACCAGCTCCTGTATTGAAAATGCATAACTTTTATAGTCTATCTCCAAGTCTATCTTTGTATCTGTCTTTGGCGGCAGGCGTCCCTTGGCGTCAATTCTGCGGTTTATCATTTCCTTCATTTAAAATCACCCTCTTTCTTGTCAAAGGAGGAGACCTGAAGCACAGAGTTTGCCTTGATGTGCCAGCACATTCCTCTCTGCAAAAACACCAAGCACTTTACCCTCCTCCTCTCCCGTCTCCTGAAACTGGTATAATTCCTGCGTAATAATCTCATTCTGTTCAAAGCCAAGCACCTCCACAATCTCAAGCACGCGCCGCGACCTGTCACGCAGCCTGCCCAAGTGTACAATAATATCCACACCAGAGGCAATCTGCCTGCGCACGGCGGCAAGCGGGAGGTCCATCCCCATCAGCACCATCGTCTCCAGACGCGCGAGCATATCCATCGAAGAGTTGGCATGTCCTGTGCTGAGCGATCCGTCGTGCCCTGTGTTTAACGCCTGTAACATATCTATTGCCTCACCGCCTCGTACTTCGCCTACGATGATGCGGTCCGGGCGCATGCGAAGACACGATTTGATTAAATCCCGTATCGAAATCTCTTTTGCTCCGTCCATGTTGGCAGTTCTCGTCTCGAGCCGCACCAGATTCGGAATATCTTGTAATTGTAATTCCGCAGAGTCCTCGATGGTGATAATGCGCTCTGTCTTTGGAATATAATGTGACAGTGCATTCAAAAATGTCGTTTTGCCAGAGCCCGTCCCGCCGCTGATGAAAATGTTGTACCCTGCAATGACCAGTTTCTCAAGAAAGGCTGCCGCCTCTCTGGTAATCGATCCAAAGCCAATCAAATCCTCCATCGTAATCGGATGATCTGGAAATCGGCGGATTGTCAGCACAGGTCCGTTCAGAGCGACAGGAGACAGCACAATATTTACGCGGGACCCGTTGTCAAGCCTTGCATCTGCAATCGGTGACGCCTCGTTGACGACCCGGTTGCACTTTGCCACAATCTGCTGTATCACATTTTCCAGTTTTTCCACTGTCTCAAAGCGCTTATCCCACTGATAGAGCTGCCCTGCCCGCTCAACAAAAATATTTTCTGTGCCGTTTACCATGATTTCTGTCACCTCGTCACAATCCACCAGCTCCTGTAACACATCCAGCTTTCGGATTGCGTAAAAAACACTTTTTCCCAACTCCTGCCGCTGTGTAAGTGACAGGGCATACTTTCTGCCCATCTGCACCACCAGTTCGTCAATCATCTCCCGAATCTCATCGTCCCCGACCTCTCTTGAAAGGTCAATGCGCTGCCTTACACTGTCGCTGATAAACGTTCGGCATTCCTCATATCTTTTGCAATTCATAGTCTCAGCACTCCTTTCATGCGGGCGCCCACAGGAGAAGCTGCAAGAAGCTCAACTTCTCCGCACTGCTCCTCCCAGCCCTGAGGCAGCTCAAACTCTGTCATATGCCCGAGAATTTTATCATATTCCTTTGCCTGTAAAAGCCTCTTAAAATGAGACAGCATGGCATGTGCATACATATTGCTTCTGTCTGTCAGAATATAAACATGGTCGCTGTTCTCAAGCATGTCATAAAATCCTTGGCAGGTCTCCGATAAGTCTATTACAACATGCGTATAATCGCTGCTGTACAAAAGCAAATCCATCACACGCTGCCAGTCCTCCCTGCCAATCTCTAATAAATCCGCATAGTCCAGCGCAGGCGGCAGATAATCAACACCATGGACACTGCGCTTGAGACTGTCAAGTTTATACAGCAGCTTGTCCGCGTGATTTAACACAAAATACAGAAAATCCGTCACATCAGATTCATAGCTTGTCTTCATCAGTGTTTCAAAACCGGTAAATGGTATCAGGCTCATATACAACACCTGACAGCCCTGATCTGCAAGCACCTGCGCAGCGCTCAGCGCTGCAGCGCTCTGTCCTCTGTGCCTGTCGGGCGAATAGAAGCTGATGAGCGCTGTCGGGTTCCTACCGCGCCGCTCAACACTGTTACAGCAGTCGTCTGAGGCGAACTCCTCTAAAACCTGAGCAATCATGGACTCCATAGATTGATACTTCGCAATCATACTGTACTCTGTAATGCCTTTAAGACCATCCTCCTGTAGAATATAAGTCTTTGACGCCTTTATATTGATGACATCTGTGTCATAAATATCCTCTCCTATCAAAAGAAGCTCAAATGGCTTCTCCAAGCTTGCTTCCATCGCTTTGCTGACCGCATCAAAAATCAAAATTTCAAAATCTGCCAGATTTCTTTTTTGCAGATAAGCCTGCAACATCTTCAGATATCTACTATCACTATCGCAGATTGCAAACTGTCTTGCCCGCATGGCGCCACTCTCCTTTTTGTATTACTCAAACATATACGCCTGCACTCATCAACAGCAAACTGAGAAATGCGGGTATAGACAGACGCACCACACAACGCGTCTGTGTCTTGTCGATCTCGTATGAATCAACTGTACCTGTCAGCACCGCTTTTCGGACATAGCGTGCCAGATAAAAAAGGCGCTCTCTGCACTCTGGATACACTGCCATTTTCATCACAGAACGAATCGCTGCAAGAGCCATCGTGACAAGCATATAATGAAGCAGCCCATCCTTTTCCATAAGCGGATGGAAACAGCCCATCATCATAAAGAGTTTGACATCCCCTGCCCCCAGCGCACCCAATAAATAAAATGGATAAAATACCATAAACAGCACTGCCATGACACCCAGCACACGAACCACACCTGTCCATGAAAATGACATATATGTCAGTATCATCCCATGCGCCATACCTGCCGCGATACAGACATTTGGAATCCGGTAAAAACGCCAGTCCATAAAAACGGCAGCACTAAACACACCTATGAGAATTCCCATACTTCATGCTTCCTTTCTAATAATTCTTTCTAAATGTTTTTTGATGAATATCCCACCTGAAACCGGTGAACGAATCCAGCGAGCTGACCACTCGTCGTTTCCGACGGAACAAATATGATTATATCGATTTGAAAAAAATTGTCCACTCGAAATGTCAAAATTCGCACAACTATTTTTTTATTGTGAATTATCTCTAAATAAATTTGATTTTTTGGAGGACAATTATGAAAAACAGAGACGGATTTTGTATGAAATATGACATTACGAATATTTACGAAATTTTATGCAGAAGAAAGATTTCCCAAAAGAAAAATTATTCATCAGAGCTTTATGCATATTTTTCCTTTTTTTGGACTATACTGTCCTATATAAAGAATCAACGAGTATTCAAAGCTCATGGAAAGGACATCCTTATGAAAACATATTTCAGTCTGAAAGGTATACTTAACCCTGTCGTAAATACAGAAAGACAGCCGCGCACACCACGCGATATGCTGCTTGACGATATCCGAAAGACACAGTGCGCTCTTGAGATCGCATACTCTGGATTTGATAATGTAACAGACCCGGACCTGATAGACTGTTATATCTACGAGGTCAACTCCGCGCTGAAACGCTATCGCTTCCTCTTACAACAGGCAGAGCAGATGCAGCTCTATGAGGAATACCATATGGACTCACCGGAATGCTATGAGAACAAATCGCTTGTCGAGCAGCCCATTACATGAAAAAATACAGCATTGCAATTCTGACTCTTGCAATGCTGTATGATTTTTATACGCAGTATCCTCTTGCCGCACCGCTGTACAGACTCTCGTTGACATCGGTTCTGCCATATGTGTATCCTGCATAGACATTCTGTGCATTCTGCATCAACGGCTGTGAGTGGTCCTCCTTACTGATGGTGTGATATGCGTCGCGCAGCTTCTGGAACATACCCGCGATCTGGGAAAGAGATTCTTTATTGATACTATGCATCTCACTCGCAAGCTCTCTGTCGGCAAACGCGTAGATTGCAAACAGATTTCTCGAGATTTCATAATTAAAATCAAGACTGTTTCTCAGCTCAGAGATACAGTTTCTGGCACACTGCATATCTTTTTTATATTCCTGAACACAATCAACCTCCTGTGCAGCAATGGCTTCCTTTAGATATTCCAGCACCATATCATAGAGAATCACCACCAACTGTGTGCGATTTGCCTGCGTGATGCGTCTTGTAAAAATCTGTTTCATTTCCCTCGTCATATCAATACCTGACCTTTCATTTCAATTATTGTATCAATTGTAATACCTGCTGCGGTCTCTCATTCGCCTGTGCCAGCATTGAGGTGGATGCCTGCACCAATACCTGTACTGTCGAGTACTCTGTCATCTCTGTCGCCATATCCACGTCCATAATGCGGGAGTAGGAGGCTGTGATATTTTCCTCTGTTGTGTCCAGATTTGTGATCGTGTGCTCCAGACGATTTGAGTATGCACCAATCTTTGCGCGGACAGAGGACAGCTCATTGATTGCATCCCCTATGACATCAATGGACAGCCGCGCAGATTCCATTGTTGTGAGATCGAGTTTATCCACGCCAAGGTTCACTGCATTGAGTGCCGGGATATCCAATGTCATAAACTGACCTTCATTGGCGCCAACCTGTACCTCCATAGGTCCCATGCCTGTCACATCAATCTTGAGACAGTCATTGGGGTCATTATTTCCAATGACATACTCTGTTCGGGTAATCTGTTTCTCAGCGTACAGATAATCATTTAAGCCTTTCTGTGTCGCCATCACATCGCCATAGTCGTTTGTGTCCTTATACAAAGTGAATTGTTCTGTATACTGCGTTTTGGCGCCTGTTCTGGAATCCGTCGCCGTATATGCAATCTCAAACGTACCGGAAGTCCCGTCCCATGCCACAGAATCAATATCAATCACACACTGAGGATTCTTTTCTTTAAAAAAGTCTGCAAAATCTTCCTTGAGTCCTCTGCCATTATCACCTCTGAAATCTGTATAGATTTCCTGCCCTGAGATCTCTTTTCCGTTGGAATCCGTATTGTTAAAGAAATTCAGTTCGCCGATATTGTAGCGCTTTCCATTTGGTCCTTCGACCGCGATATTGTGATATGTCTTTATTGTACTATATGAAGTCGTTGTGACAACGGTTCCACCTGCGATTGTCGTATTGTCATACTTTTTCACAATACTATCCACACCGGTGCCTCCAGCTGAGCTGGGCGTAGATGTCGTCGTCACCGTGCCAAGGGGCGTCCTGTCATTCACTGAGATTTTGATTTCAAAATTGCCCTGCGCATTGATGACAATTTTATCATCCTTCACAGATACCTTAGAGCCCTCCGGGAATGGTTTAGCCTGAGTGATATTCGTCGAATACTGTCCCAGGGACGAACTTGTTATGAGCGAATCATTCAGTACATTATCATCATTGTCCACTTCGATGCGCTCGTTTTCTGTGATCTTAACCTGGGTGGAGGCATAGGTTACATTGACGAGTTTCCCATCTGTATCCTTAATCTTTGTCTCCTCTGTCTTATAGCGGGTTGTCAACTCATCATAGTGATAATATTTTAACTGACCGATAATATAAGTTCCTGTTGACACGCCTTCTGTGTAGGACATCACCTTCGTGTTATCAATACTGGTGTATGCCTTGTATGCAAAACTGCCGTCCAGCAGATTCTGTGCATTGTACTGTGTCGTGTTCGCGATTCTATCCAGCTCATTGACGAGCTGGTCAATCTCATTCTGAATCATCTCTCTGTCTGAATCTGCATTGGTTCCGTTTGCTGACTGGATTGCCAGCTCATTCATACGCTGTAAGATATCATGCATTTCTGACATGGCGCCGTCTGCCGTATTCAGTGCAGACAGACCGTCGTTTGCACTTCTGTTCGCCTCCTGTAAGCTCTTGATCTGGGCGTTCATGCGCCTTGCAA
The DNA here is from genome assembly GCA_947174615.1 of uncultured Lachnospiraceae bacterium. Taxonomy (GTDB): domain Bacteria; phylum Bacillota; class Clostridia; order Lachnospirales; family Lachnospiraceae; genus COE1. The sequence goes on along the minus strand of CAMWJQ010000001.1, from coordinate 16,639 downwards.
TCGCAAGCCCTGCTGCATCGTCCGCCGCGGAATTGATCTTGTATCCGCTTGACAATCTCTGTGTGGAAGCAGCCACTCTCTTGTCATTATTATTCAAAGCATTTCTTGCTATAATTGATGAAACGTTGTAATTAATTCTCATGCACTTTCCTCTTTCCTATAAGCCTTCTGATAAGCCCTCTAACCGAATCGCTGTCATATGTCTCTGAGCGCTGTCAAAAATGCTTTGGCAGTATGATACAATTCGCTTGTCGAAACTTTTGTATCCTCCGCTGCATTATTTTGATCTCTGTCCTGCCCAAATTTATTGAGATCAACAGACCTCGTATGCACCAGACTGATCGCTGTCCGCTTCTCTCCTGCACTGCCAAATTCCTGTCTCACAGCCTGTTCAACCTGTGCAAGCGTCATCTGTTCTGCCTTATTCTCATATACAATCATGCCTGATATGCGATCCTTTGTGACATCAAACTCTGCCGCAACTTTTCCAAGCTGTGCTGTATCAAGCGTGATGGCAACTTTCCCAGTCTGAGACGCATTGTGATATATTTTCAGATTGACAGAGGTAATCTCACCTCTGATATTCATCGGAACTTCATAATTCTCTTCCCGCGCGAGATTTCCGGCAAGCGATAATCCTTTGTACAATGCCTTGGCAGCCTTCACGTCAATCTGAGAGGAACCGTCTGCATATATCATCTGCTCGACAGCCTTGTTTGCCTCCTGAATGATTTCCTGATAGGATGTCCCCGCCTGTCTGGCATCGGTCAAATGCTCCACAAAATGATTCGCCTGCTGCAGTACGTCGTGTTCTGCCGCGCTGCCGTCTGCAGTCTCATGCTCTGCACCATCGATCTCGCCAGCATCGTCTGTATTTTCTGCATTTGCGACGCTTGCTGTAAGAATCTGTCGAAAAAGAGAGCCACGCTCGAAGATAAGATTTGACGCCGCCTGAATATTGTCAATGCTGATGCTCTGTCCGTATTCGATCAGGGACTCTATAATCTGGTCATCAATCTGCTCCACACTGCGCATATTATCTCTGAAATTCTTTAGCTCTTCAGCTTTTTCTTCTGTGCGCTGTGCGCTGTTTTCTGACACACGTGTCATTTTTATGGTATCTGCAAAGGCTTCAATTGTCGTCTCATCCGTAATCTTTGAAGCATCTAATTGTGTAAAGTCGGTCTTTTCAGCAAGCTCTTCATTAATCTCACCGGAGAGTCTTGCATAGTATCGCTCCTGAGACTCCATCTGTGAATCACTGTCTGACTGCTGCCTTGCATCTTTCTGGAATCCTGTGTTGATCTGGGTATCAATCGCCTTGCCCTTTGAGATCAGTTCTTCTAATCCGCCAAAACCATCATCCACACGCACATCCATATTTTTTCCTGCTTTTGACCGTACCGCGGAGAGCATGTTTTTAAAGTTCATCTGCGCGCCTGTCGCCACTAAATTTCCGATCACTGCGCCGTCTGATTTCTCAATCTGGCGGAACATTCTGTAAATGCCAATATATGCCTCACGCTCATTGGCATCAATGCCGCCGCTTCTGTCAAGCCGCTGCAGAAACTTAGAAAACCTTTCCGCATCGGCTTCTGGCTCCATTCCTTTTTCACTCAGATACGCATCCAGCTCCTCCATTGTCATGTCAAGCGGGTTTTTCTGGTCTCGTATCATTTGAAGGGTTGTAGCCGGCGTCATTCTGCTGATCACGCCTGTCACCTGCGCATCGACCTCCTTGACCGCATGGATGTTTTCCTCGTTAATCTCCATGCGGTTGTATCCAAGGATTCTGACTGCCCGCCTGTTCGCCTCACTCGTCTCAAATCCTAAATCCGAAAGGATATCGTCTACATTGCGAAATGCCTTATGAATCCGGTCCCCAAGGTCCTTGCGCGGCTCTGTCATCAGCGTCTCATACGCAGAGGATGCCTTCTCCTGCTGGTTCGGATTCTGTTTGGTGTCCTGCTGATTCTCAAAATTCTTTTGTAATTCCTTCCCTGCCTCATGGATACGAAGCAGTGTGCTGTGAGGAATCTTAGACAAAATTTTGCCAATCACCGCAGCCGGCATGTCAGCAAGCTCTTTCGTCTTAGTCAGTGTCTCTTCATATATTAATGCACGCGCCGTGTTTTCCTCTGTGCTCTCTCCTTGGAAAAGAATGGCGCGCATACGGTCCTCTGCCGTCTTCAACGCATCAACCAGTTTTGACAGCTCTGTCGTATCAATGGAGATACCTGCTTTCAACAGATGCCTGTTTGCCTCCTCTGTCATAATCAGACGGATTTCCTCAAGCTGACGTTTTGCCTGAAGTTCCTTGAAAGCGGTCTCATCGGCTGCTGCCTGTTCTGCACCTTTTTCTATGACGCGCTCTTCAATCGGCGTCTTTTCAGCGTTGTTTGTCTGCTGCTCCTCTATCTGCCGCTGTGCCTGCGTCAGATTCTTGAGGTTCATCTCTTTCCCTGATACAGCAGTCTCATGGACTGCCTCGTCAGAGATCTCCTGCACCTCCTGCATGATTTCCTGCGCCTTTGCGGCAAGGGACTGTTCCCCCCGCATGTCTGCCTCGGCAGGTGACTTGCCGTTCTCCATTGCTGTGACACACAGATTGGCGATCTCTTCCTGCTTCATCGGAAGCTGCAGATTTTTGAGTTCTGTGACTTTCAAAAGCGCTGCAGCATTGAATTCAATACCGGATGTAATCAGCCATCTGGCATTCTCAACTGCCTGTGCCTTGGCGGCTGCATCCTTGTCAAGCCCTGCCTCTTTGATCACCGAGTCAATCCGTCCCTCAAGATTATCCCAGTTGACACTGTCTGCTTTTTTCGCATAATATTTGCCATAACTGCCTTGTCCCTCACTGTAATAGCCTTGGGACTGCCGGATGTTCTCTGTGCTGGAATACTGCGCCTTATAGATATTCTCAATCGTGGGGGTCTTTTGGTTGACCAGCAAATACTTGATGGCGTCCTCAGAGAGCTCTCCGATGCCGGAAGCCTCCATCACTGCATCCACCAGCTCTTCAATGTTCTCATTTGTGACAGGCATGTCACTTTGCTGAAGCGCCCCCGCCAATTGATTCACCAGCGATCCTGCGTCTGTTATGCTTCCCACGATCTCCTCAACCGTCTCCACATCAAGATCATCATTGTATCCTGTAACTTCGACTCCTGCCTGTGCCAGCTTCACCTTGATTTGATCTACAATCGTTACATAAGTCTCCACATCAACGCTTCCCGGATTGAAGCCTTCCTCCTGCATCTTTTGAAGATCTTCCCCTGAAACGCAACTAGACATCACTATCATAAAGTCTTTTTTGGATTGAGCATTCGAATTAGCTGCCTGCTGCATAATCTCATCAGCGGTCATTCCATGACCTCCGTATGCTTCGTTCTCCATAACTTTATCAGCGATGTCCAGTGTGTAACCGCTCCTTGATACCTTTCCGGTATGCTGAGCGGATGGCTTATATGTAGTTGTAGTTGATTCGGTATTGACTGGTACAGAGGCAGAGTACTGCGTATCTACGGTAATCTTCATACACATTCCCTACTCTTTCTGTTCATATTGAGCAGCCGCACCCTGTACGAAACTGCTTCATGTTCTATTATAAATACACTTTGTTATAGTATATGTCGGAATAAAACGCAAAAAACTTAACAGTAAGGAATAAATTCTGCCGTAAATATTTATCTGCGCTCAACCTTTATGCAAAGTTTCCATTTCGGTTCATGCGGGCTTGCACAGCACTCCGCCGTCAGTACCTTCTCATAGCGATGGACACTCAGAATCAGCCCGATGAACACCGCATAGACAAACGCAGTACTGGCTCCGCGCGTCAGAAAGGGAAGTGTCGTCGTCGTGAGGGGAAGCATCGCAAAACTGACAAGAAATCCCTCCACACAATTGAGAAAAATCACCAAAAAACACGACATAGATACCAGAAAACCAAGTTGGTTCTTCTGGGCACACATGATCAGAAATGCGCGCACGAGCAACAGCGCCAGCAGCCCGATAAGCAAAATCCCCACAATAAACCCATAGAGATAGACAATTACAAGCGGCATCATCTCGCTTGCCATCGCGGAGTCAATCGGATATTGTTCTAAAAATTCCATGGTCCCTCCGCCCACTAATTTTGTGTGATTAAGAATATCATGAATCACTTTATAAAAATACCCCTCTTCATTCTGATATTGAGACCAATTCAAAAATGCCATGATTCTGCGCATTCGAAAAGAATTTTTGTTGGAACACGCAGCAATGAGTACGTAGACCAACGGCAAAAGACCGGCAGCCGCGGTCAATACCGTCATGCCTTTTTTCTGTCTGCCAAACATTCCTTTTGCTGCTGCAGCTCCTGTCATTGTAATCATAACCACATACAGATTGAAGATTGAACCCAAAACACTTGAAAAAGATAAAGCGAAAAACATCGTTATGCCAATCACTGCGACTGCCGCCAATACCGCTCTATACCCCCTCCTGCGCAGTTGATACAGAATTCCCGCAAAAACCGGCACATATAGATAGACCAGTACTGCCATCGCTGGTACGCGCCCATTGACCATTTGAAAATAAAAATTCTTGGTCAGCCACAAGAATACAGTCAACACAAAGTATGCAGTCACCCCCATACGTCCAAGAATACTGTAGTCAATAAAATAAACTGCGAGAATCACTGCAAAAGCCGCAAGCATTATCAAAAGCTGTTTCGGTACGATCTCCAAACCATAAACCGGTACCATGCAGAAAATCCCTGCAATGCTGAGCACAAACGTGAGCAGCATCATTTTCCAATCCGCCTGCGGTCGGTGAATCCTGTCCATAGAAACACCGATCTCCACAGGGTCTCCCATCTCATGCACCGCCTTCTCGACAGCTTCCTCATGCTTCATGCCAGCGTGTTCATACGCTTCTGCCTGATCCGCAATATGGTCTGTAAGCTCCCGTGCCACACCGTTTCTCGCCTTGACACAGCGCATTTGTTCCGTCAACGTCTTCATAAATTCTTCCATCTGAAAGTTCCTCCTATGCCATGTTCAACACGCTCAAAACAGCGGTCTGATATTCCTGCCACTCCTCTTTTTTACTTTTCAGATACTTTTTACCGCCCTTTGTAATGCTGTAGTACTTGCGTATTTTTCCGTTGACTTCACTCTCATACGAGACAAGGAACTTTTTTTCCTCCAAAGAATGCAGAAGCGGATAAAGCGTCCCTGCCTTGAGCGTGAATACATTGTTTGATTTTGCCTCCAGCGTTTCGATCATCTCATATCCATACATGTCCTTCTCCTCCAACAGACGCAGAATCAGCATCGAGGTGCTTCCTGAAATCAAAGATTTGTCAATTGCCATCATCCTATTCTCCTTTCATTATTATATAGATTATCTATATATCTTTTCGTCATTATATATCGATAATCTATATATGTCAATAGTCTATCGCTAAAATATCTGTCTCCGAGTAACAGCCCGTGAAAAAACGTACCGGCAACGCGCTTTGGCGTCGTTATGCAGGTGGTAGGAATGATTTTCAAACACTGAACTATAACGTCTCCGAACAAATATTGTGATTTTCAACTCTATATGCTATACTGTCTTTGAAACAAATATAGAAAAGCTGCATTGAAAGGAGATTTCACCATGACAAAAAAAGCGCTCAAAATCCTTCCTATCCTGCTCCTCGCTCTGTTCCTGCTGTTCTTTAAGCGCGCAGACTTTGAACGCATAGACACTCCCTATCCGCTCAAGCAGCTGGCACTGTACAGTGACGGGACTGCATGGGGACTCTCTCTTGAAAATGAAGTTTTGTATACCACACAAGGTTTGAAAGCATTTGAACCTGTCAAAACATTAGACGATCTAAATCCCGCATCCGATGGATTTGCAACTGCGTTCTTTTTGGATGAACAAACTGCGTATATCGCCTATTTTTCATCAAACAATGAACATCTAGTAATAGACGCCACACATGACAGCGGCATCACTTGGAACCAGACGCTATTAACCTATGACAACAAAACCTGCGACGCCGGCAGTGCTTTCCTATGCTTTGAGGACAACACACACGGTTATCTTCTGCACTGTTCTACCCCGGCAATGGGACAGATGAAAAAAATGCTGTATTCCACAAACGATGCCGGAAACAGCTATACTTTTCTGAATGATCTGACAGACACAATCGCAGGATACCCACAGGGAATCACCGCAGTAAAGGACGGTACAATACAGATCGCCGTCACTTATCACGGTATAGACAACTATCTGTATCAATCTTCAGACAACGCAAAGACTTGGAAACCTGTTGAGATTTTTCCACGGACAGAGCATGTGGGATATGTAGACGCATTGGCGCCGATTTACAGCCAAAAGAATCCCCAAGATGGTATGATTTTGCTCAAAGTCGTGCATGAAACTGCTGTCTACAAGCTATTTGTAACCAAGGATGGCGGAGAAAGCTGGCATTTTGACAGTGAACTTCCCTGTGATGGGGTGCGCAGTTCCTGCTTGGGAGAAGATCAGACGGTATATATAGTTGATATGAAAGGGACTGTATATCAGAAGTAAAAATATAAAACAGTGCCTTGACGAGATTTTCAGTCAAGGCACTGAAACATTCTTTTTAATGGATTCGACAGACTACTTATTATGACCATATCTCCAAAATTTGGCGCAGAATATTTTACTGAGAGTGCTGCTTCACAATCGCAGGCGCAGCGGTGGCTGTGTCGAAGCTTGAAGCGTAGTGCTATCAGGAAAATAGGCAAGTCAAACTGCCACTAGTTCACCACCAACAAATAAATCATCGTCAGTCCCAGCCCCACACAGAACATAAACAGACCAAACGACAGACTGCGTTCAATAATGCGGAAATTCTCAAAGACATCAATCTCCCTGACCGCAAGCTTATGCACATAATTTTTGGGTGTGTACTCTTTTCGCGTCACAGCACAGTAAAGCAGACGCACGCGCTCCATACTCACACCGATCCCATGTGTCACACGGTTTCCCTCCGGCAGTTCATAGGGCAGCGCCCGGTCACTGTAAAGCGTCTTTCTCAAAATTACGACCAAGATATCCACAATACTGTCCAAAATTCTTGAAATTATCCCCAAAACAAACGGAATCGCAGTGTACAACACTGCCCTGTACACATACTTTTCCATATTGAGCCATGACGGAAAAATATCGCGGTATCCCTTTTGATTGGAAGAGAGTCCGCGCAGCATCATAAACCGCACTGCGACAAAATAAACCACTGCGCCCGCTATAATCGAAATCAGCGCACCCGACAGATTTTTCAGCGTGAAAAAGTGCACATGCTCCTGCTGATGACGCAGCAGCTCACTCAGTCCAAAACGCACCAGCCCATACGCTGCCACTGGCTCTGCCACAAGATTCGGCAGGAGACCAATCAGCGGAATTGGCAATGCACATACCCCAATCGCTGCTTTTGTCAGTACTGATGCATACTCCTTTCTCGCATCATACGCCTCCTGTACCTTCTTGTCACCATTTTTTTCGACAAACAACACCACAAAGAGCTTCGTCATATAGGCGACCGTCAACCCCCCCGAAAACAGGAATAACGCCTCCACAACCTTGATCATCACAGGCGTTGCAGACAGCGCCAGACTGCTGCCCGTCAGCTCCAACAGCGCACCATACTCGGCAATGCTCTCATGCAGCAGCGTCTTACTCACATAACCATTTAAGAATGGAATACCGCCCACGCCCGCTGCCGCCAGCAGAAATGTCACGAACAAAAACGGTTTATTTCTCCCAAAACCGCGCACTTGATTCAAATCATAACTGCCCACATTCATAAAAATCACGCCTGCCGTCAAAAACAGCACAAGTTTCACCAGCGAGTGATTCAGCATATGCAGGCAGGTGCCGTTGATTGCCATGCCAAACACTTCAATGATCTCCGCAACAGACGCACCTTCAATTCCAATGGCAGTCGCTTCCGTCAGATACTGCGCAAGAAGCGACTGCATCCCAACACCTGTCAGAATAAACCCAATCTGAGACATCGATGAATACGCTAGCGTCGTCTTAAAACTGCCGCTCATCACGCCTCGGATTCCGCCGTCTACCATTGTTACCACGCCGACAATCAAGATAAAAGCGCCCCAACTTCCCTGCATCGGAAGCATATCAAGCGTCACCAGCAAAATGCCAAAAATACCTGTCTTGCTGAGCACAGCAGACAGCAGCGCTGTTGCGGGCGCAGGCGCCTCTGTATAGGAATCCGGCAGCCAGACATGCACTGGAAAAGCACTCGCTTTTGCGCCAAAACCCACAAACATACACCCTGCTGCCACATAGAGCCAAGTGATGTCCGCACCACTCGTCATCAGCTCGACCGCACGCCCATACATCGCATCAAAGGCAAGTGTACCAAGCCTGTCATACACGATGAATACACCCATCAGGATTGCCATACCGCCCGCGACTGCAATACCTAAATATGTCCCAGCCGCGTACAGCGCCTCTCTCGTCTGCCTATGTGCCACCCACATAAATGAAGTGAAGGACATCAACTCAAAGAAAAAGAACAGTGTAAACAAATCTGCAGCATAGAAAATACCCATTGTCGCCCCGAGCGTCAGCAGATTAAACAAGTCATATCTTATGACATTAGCGTCATTTTTCATATATTCATAGGAAAACAGCGCTGTCACAAACCATGCAAATGCAGTCAGCACCCCAAAGATTCCGCGAAAACCTGTATACAGAAAATGCAGTCCAAGTCCGCCCACGCCAGAAACCTCAAAGACGCCAATCTCCGCTCCGCGCAAATCACAGCTCATCAGGTACAGCGTCATCACAAGCTCCACTGCCCCTGCCAGAATCATCATCAGCGCAAATGCCTTTTTTTCCTTTGACTTTACCTTCGACACCAATCCCACAATCACATACATCAAAAAGGGAAACAGCACTGCCGTCAATATCGATCTCATTCCCATTATCTCACCGCCCCCCTTTTTAGATTAATCCGGCTGCCACGCGGGCAAAAAATTCTACAAACGGTCCACTGTAGATACCAAACACCACCATTGCTGCCACAAACAGGAAAAACGGCAGCATCATACGCCAGTCAGGATCCTGAATCTCCTCATGCAGTGCTGCATAATCAAACGCATTCCCCGGAAAATATGCCCGAATCACAATGCTGAGCATATAAATCGCCGTGAGCAGCGCTGAGACCAGCAAAACCCCCACGCCCGCGACTGCCAGCAGATTGCCGCTTGCAAAAGCTGCTTTTGCAAGATGCCATTTTGACACAAACCCACACAGACCCGGCACGCCCATGAGCGCCAGCGAAGAGACTGTAAAGACTGCAAAAACCTTTGGCATCCGCTTTGCCATCCCATTCAGCTCATGGACATAATTGACATGTGCCTGCGTAATCATAGCCCCGGCGCAGAAGAATGAACAGATTTTCATGACACCATGAAAGACCATATGGCAAAGCGCGCCGACCAATCCAAGCGGTGTCATGACAAGAACGCCAAACAGGATATACGACAGGTTCGAGATTGTCGAGAACGCAAGCCTTCGCTTTATATGCGTCTCCTTCACAGCCATGCTCGAACCATAGAAAATCGTAAAAACCACAATGGCTAATAAGAGATACTGCGCCCATGTTCCCCGCAGAAAATCGGTTCCAAAGCTGTAGTATGTCAGACGCATAATTGCAAAGGCGCCCGACTTCACGACTGCCACTGCATGTAACAGCGCCGTCACGGGCGTCGGCGCCACACCTGCCTGCGGAAGCCAGGCGTTAAACGGACAGACTGCCGCCTTCACGCCAAACCCCATAAACGCCAGCACATAGATAAACAGCAGCAAATCCCTCTTATCCTGCGATTGTGACAGATTCAGCACCCCCCCATAGGTAAATGCCAGACTATCCCCGTACACCAACAAAAATATCAAACCGATAAACGCAAATGCCGCTCCGCCTAGGGAGTAATAAAAATACTGGCGGCTCGCATGAACTGCCTCACGCGTGAGCGTATGCATGACAAGCGGCACTGTCACCAGCGTAAGCAGCTCATAAAAGCAGTACATCGTCAGCATATTGCCCGACATTGCAATCCCAAGCGTCACGCCATAGGTTGCCGTGTAAAACATATAAAAGATATTCTCGTGGACGCGCCCGTTGTGCTCATGTTCCATATAAGGAAATGAATAGAGTGTCGCCAGCGGCCACAGCGTTGCCACAAGCCCAGCAAACACCATGCTCATACCATCAATTTTAAAAGAAAAATCCAGCTTCTCGCCCGCAAAATTGATCACGCGGATCAGATTTGTCGTTCCTTGGGACAACAGTACGTACGTGAGCATCGTATTGACCAGCACATACGAAAAAATATACAATTGCTTATACTTTTTCTCCTTGAATTTCAAGACTTGCAGCAGCAGACCGCCCACAAAAGGAAGCAGTATCACTGTCAAAATCAATCCAAAAATCATGATCTTCTACCCCCTTCTAAAACAATCCGGCAGCAATGCCGTTCTGTATCAACTGAATCAACGGTGTCGGATACAGTCCCAGTACCAACGTGGCTGCCGCAAGAAAGATAATCGGCACCAGCATCAACGGTCTTGGCTCCCTGTAATCATTGCGCACCGCCTCATAATCCGTCTCTTTCAGAAAAGCGCGGATACTGATTGGCAGAAGATACCCCGCTGTCAAAAGCGCCGAGACTAACAGCGCCACAGGTCCAATCCATGAAAGTCCTGTAAGACCACTCTCCAGACAGCCCGTCGCCAGATACCATTTGCTAATCACACCGCTTGTAGGCGGAATACCAATCAATCCCAAAGACACAATCGTATAACACCAGAACAACACTGGCATCCTTTTCCCAAGTCCCATAAAATCATTGACTTTCGTGTGCCCGGTAGTGAAAATCAACGCCCCCGCCGAGAGAAACAGCGCGCTCTTAATGACCGCATGGAACACCACATGCAGAATACTTCCTGTGAAAGCAGCCGCATTCAGCATCGAAAGTCCCAACAAAATATATGAAAGATTTGATACCGTTGAGTAGGCAAGACGTTTTTTTAAGATCTTCTCCTTAAAGGCAAGGGAGGAGCCCATCAATAGCGTCACGACGGCAAGAATTGCCCACACGGTCTGTACCCACGTCCCACTCAGAAACTTCGCGCCGACCACATAATATACTGTCCTGATAACAGCAAGCACGCCGCCCTTTACAATAATACCCGACAAAAACGCCGAAGCAGGCGCAGGCGCGACAGGATGTGCCGTCGGAAGCCACGCATGGAGTGGGAAACAGCCCGCCTTCACGCCAAAGCCCACAATCATCAAAAATACCGCGACCAGACAAAGCCCTGTATTTCCCGACGCTGCAACCGCTTCCATCTTGAGTGAGCCGCCTGACACAAAACTCAGCATATGCCTTGAAGTCTCATACCCGCCGCTCCATAATTGATATTCCATGTCATCGAACGCAATTGCAAACCGATACAGAAAATAAATCCCAAACAATGCCATATATGCTCCGCAGAACGAGTAAAACAGATACTTCAGTCCCGCCATGACCGCCTCTTTGGAACCGGAATGCAGCACGAGCGGCATTGACACAAGTGTCATAAACTCGTAAAACAGATACAAGGTTACCAGATTTCCCGAAAAGCACAGACCCATCAGCACACCAAACGTAATCAGATAAAAGCCATAATACCGCTTTTCATTCTTTTCATGGGACATATAGACAAATGAGAAAAATCCAGCCAGCAAAAATACAAGGATGACAATGCCAGCAAAAATCCTTCCTAGATGGTCCACTGCAAAAAAAATCGGAATCTCATCTACCAAAAAAAAGAGCAGCAGCGTATTTCCTGTCATACGGCAGATCACCAGCACAGGAAACAGCGCACACACCACAAATGACACTGCTGTCATATTAATCATCATCTGACGGCTTTTAAAAATCCTGTCCGGCGCAATCAGCAGGAGAACTCCCGCAAGAATGGGCAGGACGATTGAAACCAAAATCATGTAATTGTAATTTAAATGCAAAGACAAATCCTCCACCCCCATTTTAACCGAACATCGAAAGACCGCTCGTAATCCAATCTACAATCGGCTGTGAACAGCATCCGAGAATCACATTCAAAATGACCATGCACAACAAAGACAGATTATAGAGCGGGTGCTCTCTCATGCTGACCACAGCCGCCTCACCAGCCTGCGTTTTGCGCACCTTCTTGCTGACAGGCGTATAGAGGCGGATCACGGTTTTCATAAAATAGATCGCGTTGAGCACCGTACTGATTGCCAGACAAATCAGCGTCGGAAGCATCTTAGCCAGACTGTTCTGCACCGCAGCCTCCGCAAACTGCATCTTACTGATAAAGCCGGAAAACAGCGGAATACCAACCATCGAACACGCACCGATTGTGAAGGCAATCCCTGCTGCCGGATTGCGGAAACCGCTGCCGGTCAAATCTTCAAACTTCTTGCTGCCGCCTGAGGCGTCCGTCAGCCCTACACCCGCAATAAACAACAGGGATTTCGTTGAAGCATGAGACAGTATATGAAAAATACTTGCCACAATCCCCATCGTCGTTCCAAGCCCCAGACCCATATAGATATATCCAATCTGCGCAACGGAAGAAAAAGCAATCATACGGCGGATATCATGCTCTAAGATTGCGTTCACCGAACCCATAATCATGCCAAACAGTCCGAATACAAACAAAATATTGACAATCTTGGAATCCACGATAATATCAAAACCAACCACGCGGAAAAAAATCTTAATCAATAAAAAGATATATCCCTTCGAAACCAGACTGGACAAAATCGCCGCACTGGAAACTGTCGAGTACCCATATGCATCCGGGATCCATGTATGAAAAGGATAGAGTGCACTCTTGATGGCAAGACCAACCACCACCATCCCAATCGACGCGATCAGCGGTATATTGTAAGTCCCCTGCGCATAGACATATAGAATGCTCTCCTTGATATTGCTCATCAGAAGATGCCCCGTAATATCATATAAGATACACAGACCAAGCAGCAGCAGACCAGATCCCAGCGATGCCATAATCATATAGCGCGTCGCCGCCTCGATGGTGCGCCCGCTTTGCGTAATCATGATTAAACCACATGCGCTGATCGTATTAATCTCCACAAAGACATACGCTGTAAACAGGTCATTTGTGTAGATTAATGCCAGCAGCGAACTGAGCAGTAAATTAATCATTATATAGTAGAGATTGACCTTCGTCTCCTCAATCTCCGCATCAATGTGCTCCTGACCGCCCTTTAATGAGAACAGCATAATCAGACAGAAAAAGAGCGCCATCCCAGCCTCGAGCACCCCTGCCCGAATCTCATTGCCCCAAGGCGCCGGGAAATGCCCCATCATAAAGGTATAAGGCTCTCCCACATCAAGCATATACACAAACAGCGCCGCCGACATCACCGTGATTGCCACGAGGATAAACGTATTCCACAGCCGGGCAGTTTTTTTGCTCATAATGGAGGTCAGCACGCCCGATCCAAGTGATAACAGAATACTGAAAAAGGGAAAATTTCGTATAAACTCCATCTATTCATCCTCCTTCTTCAGCATCGTCGAAATCTCGTCCATATCGAGTGTGTGATATTTCCTGTAAAGCCGTATCGTCAGTGACAGCATCAACGCTGTCACTGACACCGACACCACAATTCCTGTCAATACAAGTCCGCTCGGCACCGGATTGATATATGCCTCCACACTGGTCACATTGCCCACCACGATCGGCGCAATCCGCCCTGCAATATATCCTTTTTCCGCAAGAAACAGATACGTTGCCGTATCCATGATATTCAGCCCGATAATTTTCTTTATTAAATTCTTTTGCAAAAGCAGGTTCGAAAATCCTATGCCAAACAAAATCATCGCAACCGCTTCGCCGTAATTTGCCAGCAAATTCCCCCCCATACGGATTAAAAACCTCCTTTTCTGAACATCGCATAAAATGCATACATCGTACATGCAACGACCATGCCGACACAGATATTCAGCGGCAGAATCAAACCGGAGCTTAAAATATCGCCCGGCGTTCCCAGTGGAATCCCCGTCTCAAGATGATGTGCACCGCAATAAAACGAGTATGTCTTTGCAAGACAGTAAAATAACAAAGCCGCAAAACAAATCCATTTGTACGTTTTCTGCGTGAAAAAGCGCTCAATCTTTTTGAAGCCAAACGCATTGACATACAAAATCAAACCAGATCCAATGATTGCGCCGCCCGAAAATCCTCCGCCCGGCGACAAATGCCCGTTTAAAATGACATAAACGCCAAAAATAATAATCATCGGAACAAGGAAAAAAGCCACTTTCTGTAAAATAATATCATTTTTGGGCTCATAGAGGCGGTCATTTTCCTCCTCTTCTTTCTTCTTTGAGCGATTGTCCACGCGCAGCAGAATCAACACCGTACAAGTCGCAATAAAGAGCACATTTGACTCGCCGAGCGTATCAAACGCACGATAATCCAAAATCATGCCTGTGACAATGTTCACTGCACCTGTATCTTTCATGCCGTCCTCTATATACTTGGATGCAACCTCATTGTTGTCAGGATTTGCCGCATTGCCCACAGGCGGCAGATAGGACACCACATAGAGCAGTATGGCAATCAGTGTAAAGACAAAAGCAACAGACACCACTTTATAAAACTTTGAGAAAATCTGTAATTTCCTGTTATGCTCGATATCATAGATATTGCGCCGTAGAATAGCCTCATCATGTATACGCTGCTTCTGCGTCTTGATATCCTCCGTAAATGGCTTCTGAGGTTTCATCTCGACCTTGCCAAGGTAAGGATCCTTCTCCCCCCGATACCATCGCCGTATCTTAAATGCCTTGGTCTTGCGATATTCTTCTTCTGATAGCAGACGGCTCATTTCGGCGCCCCCTTTCTATTGACAGGTTTGTCCTCCTTGTCCTCATTGATTGCAACAATTGCATGAATCTTCTTGAGTGTGACAAAAAACAGGATGCTTGTGATTCCGGCGCCGACAGCCGCCTCGGTGATCGCAAGGTCCGGTGATTCCAACAAAATCCAAATAATCGACATAATCAGGCTGTAGGACATAAAAATGATAATCGAGTTGAGCAAATTCCTAGAAAAGCTCACGGAGATGGCACACACGATCAAGAAAATAAATAAAACAATCTGAAATACTTCCACGGTTCTCACCCTCCATTTATGATGCTGTCCTGTCTATTTCAACAGTTATTTCGACAGTTTTTGAATATCGCATTCCTTGTGAAGTTCCTCGTTTGTCACCACTTCAAAGCGCGCCAGCATATGCGACGCCACAGGGGATGCAAACCATAAAAAGATAACGACCAGCAGCATCTTGAGCGATGTAAAATTTAGACCGCACAGCACAATCAGCCCTGTCATGCTAAGTGCAATCCCCAGCGTATCCCCCATCGCCGCCGCGTGCATCCTATTGAGGACATAATGAAACTCAAACACCCCAAAAAGCTCAATTGCAAAAATAATCAAACCGCACAGAATCATAATGATGCCAATAATAAATCTAATCCACAGTAGTACGATCATGCCCATCCTCCTCTTTCTTCTTTTGCCGTTCTGCATAAACGCCCATATACACTTTCGTCAGAAGCGTCACCGCCAGAAATGAAATCATGGCATAGATAATGCAGATGTCAACAAGATATCCCTCGTTCATCTTTACTGCCAGAATTGCAATAATAACCATCGTCATTGTCCCCATCATATTAATAGCCACGATACGGTCCGCAACCCTAGGTCCTTTGATTGCCCGAA
Source organism: uncultured Lachnospiraceae bacterium (assembly GCA_947174615.1). Lineage (GTDB taxonomy): Bacteria > Bacillota > Clostridia > Lachnospirales > Lachnospiraceae > COE1. The sequence continues at coordinate 796 of CAMWJQ010000001.1, read as the reverse complement.
TCAGGCAGACAAACACCATGACTGCCAGCAAAACCGGTAACACTGTCATCACGATATCAAACACGGACTCCAACACAATATTTCCACTATTCATTGCTGTACTGCCCCCTATCCCTCTATTTTCTCCAGCAGTTTTACAAATACAGACGACGAAAGCCCTTCCGCCAGTGTCTTGTCAAGACAGTGTACGATAAACCTGTCTCCCTCTACTGCAACCGTGATTGTCCCAGGCGTGAGCGTGATGGAATTTGCCAGAAGGAATCTCGAAGTGTCCGTCTTGAAATGAACCTCAAACTCCACAAGCGCCGGCTCCACCACCCTGCCTGCCGAACAGATTAATCGGATGGTCTCAAAATTCGCCTTGATAATCTCCTTGATCAGATAATATAAATACTGAATCAGATAACCGCTCTTTTTGAGATATGCCCATTCCTGACGCGGACCAAACTCCATAAATTTGCAGATAAACCAATACAGCGCCGCAGAAACCGCCAGTCCAAACAACACAATCTCTACCGTGACGCGCCCATTAAAGATGATCCATAGCAAAAAAAAGACAACATACATCCCGCACCCCTCCTTTACCGGTAAATACAATATTTATAGATAGGATTCCCCATTGCCGAAAATTTTTGCTCATATTCCGTCATAATATTTCCAGCCATCATTTTTTCATCATGATGCAGGTCTCTTGTCACCGCTTCCAGTTTCCAGCCAGCAGGTTCAAGCTCCTCAAGTGCAAAATCAAACAGATCCTGATTGTCCGTCTTGAACTCAATCCGCCCGTCCGCAGCAA